>CACKSF010000012.1 GCA_902602795.1 uncultured Fidelibacterota bacterium | reverse complement strand
GATCTATACTCACTATCCTCTCCTTTTGGTACCTGGGAATCTTTTACAGATTTAAATAATGATGGGAATTGGGACTATGGCGAGATTCTTTATGATCTAAACAATAATGGTACTTGGGATGAAGGGGAGGTTTACTGGGATAGAAATGGTAACAACAACTGGGATGGAGATGAAGGAACAGAGCCACTAAATGATGACCTTGGATATGATGGTTATTTGGGTGATTACTATGATTACAACGGAGATGGTAAAACAACCCAGCCTAGTCCAGGAGAAGGAAACGGTCGCAAAGACTGGGGTGAGCATGAATTCAATCTTGATCCAAATGGATACACTAAATATTTAAATATTTTTGAAAATATTTTTCAACAAAACAATTTATCTGGCAGTCTTAGTGGACCCGTGCCGATGTTAGAAGAAAAATTAACATTTTATTCAACCTTTCGATATTTTCGGTCAGCTGGTCGATATTACGGAAGAAGATTATTTACACCTAATGGCTCATTCAGTGATGAATCCATTCTTCCACTTGCTCCTTTTTCTAAAATATCAAGTCAATTAAAACTTACATACAAAGTCAAATCTGGAATAAAAGCAAGCTACACTGGATATGCAACAGAAAAATCCTACAAAAACTATGATAGTTATTACAAATACAACCCTGATGGTATATTAAAGAATTTTGAATCGGATCACTCTCATATGCTTTCACTGACACATAGTATTAATCCAAGCACATTTTATGAACTAAAATATTTAGACTTTAGCAGTGGCTACAAGCAAGCCTTATACGAACCAGATGATATTCCTTATGCAGCCAAAATAATGAATCAAGATGAATTAAACACACTAGGCCTTAATGATTCTATTGAAGTAAGAACAGGTTATGAAATCTTTCAAGATATTCCAAAATATACCATCACTCCACTAGATGAGAATTTATTCAGTGTTGTAGATAATAGCGACCAAACTGGATACGTTGCTGGAAATGAATTCATTACTCCTGCATGGTCATACGGTATCGGCGGAACACAAAATGGACGTTTTAGTAGAAATACCTCTTTTAGACAATTGAAATTAGATATCTCAAGCCAAATAAACCCTATCCACTTTGTTAAAACAGGTATCCTGTATAAAGTCTACGATATGTGGGCAGATGATAAATTTTTAAATTATAAAACAATTGGAGAATGGTCTATAACGCAACATGGTGATACCTTAGGCTATAATCCACTTGCAGGCGCTCGATTAACCCCATTCACCCCAATTATTAATCCCACTTACACTTCAGAACATGACTATTTCAGAGTAAATCCTAAGGAGCTTTCTTTTTACCTCCAGGATAAGATCGAGTTGGATGAGCTAATCATAAACGCAGGAATACGTTTTGACTACTTTGATCCAGACTGGAAAATTCCAAAGAATGATAAGTTACCTGGAAATCTAAAATACTTTTTAGCAACCACGGAAAACGACACATCTATTTTTTGGGAAAACGATTTTTCATCCTTACATCCAAATGTTGAAATTATCGATTCTGTGAGCCAACAAGGAGCTGTCGCAATTGAAAACCTTTTTATCGCAGGTGTTGAATATGATTCAACTATCCAATCCTATGAGCAAGCATTTGATGAGCAACTCTCAAACTATAGAAATTCCTATCGATGGGAATATGGTTACAACAGCGTGAAACCATCTTATCAAATTAGCCCACGTATTGGTATCGCATACCCCATTACGGATAAAGGAGTAATTCACGTCTCGTACGGTCACTTTTTTCAGGTTCCCAATTTTAGTTTTCTATATGAAAACCCAGAATTTGAGATTACCAATAATAATAATGGAGGAATACTTGGAAATGCTGCATTAAAACCAGAAAAAACGGTTATGTATGAAATTGGTTTTAAACAAGAGATTGCATATAGGACAGCTATTGATCTTACTGTTTTTTACAGAGACACAAGAGATTGGGTTGGGATGTCTACTGCAATTAAAAAATATCCTGTTGGAAATTATAGGAAATATGAAAATAAAGATTATGCAAACACCCGAGGATTTACACTTGTGCTTGATCGTCAATTTACTGGTCGATTTGGAGGCGGTATAGACTATACATGGATGATTGCAGAGGGAACATATTCAAACCCACAAGATGCTTATTTTGATGCTCAAGATAATCAAGCACCAAGGCTAAGTATGCTTCCCCTAGACTGGGATCAAACACATACATTAAACTTTCGCACGACACTTGGAGGTAAAAACTGGGTTATAAGTTCTATTGGTAAGCTATGGACAGGAAAACCTTATACCCCCGAATTTAAAACTGGTGTTGTATCTGGAGCAGGAGCATTTGCTGGATTTGCTGATAATAGCGAAAAAAAACCAAATATATTTGATTTAGATGTAAGGGCATCCTATGCTATCAATTTACTTGGTTTGAAAGCAAATCTGTATTGCAATATTTACAATTTTCTAGATATAAAAAATGAGTTTTCTGTATGGAATGATACTGGAAGGTCTACATACACTCTTACTGCAAAAGATGTCCCAATTACAGACCCAGGTAGAATCGGTCACCTCTATGAGCATCTGCTTCGTCCCGACTGGTATGGTGAACCAAGAAAAATTAATATTGGTTTAAATATTTCTCTCTAAATGATATTCTGGTTTCATAGATTATTTCTTTCATTTTTTTTCCTTACAATGGCATATGGCGCCAGTCCAAAAGGAAACTCACTTGCCCGTGCAAAAAATGACCACTCAGGCAATAAAGTGAGAACTACCTTCTATAACTATGGTTTAGTAGGGCGATGGACAAGTGAGCCTGAAGATATTGGTGGTGAGTGGCCAATAAATTCTGGACATGAATACATTGGCGATGTTGGTCATATGGTCGGTACTGAATTTGTTGATTTGGATAACCTAAAGAAAAAAAGTGTCCTTACGATTGATAGCCCTCGTGGTAGTGAGTTTAACCTTGATACACATTGGGGATGGGAACCTTTATCTGGATACAATAACCCGGATACTCCCTTAATTGCAATGAGCCATATGGGACCATCCGAAGGAGAAAATGCAAATGTAAATACATGGCCTGAACTATGGCCAGATAAACTAAATGATCCTCTGGATCCTGGTTGGGCTGGTTCTTGGAATGGATATTTTGGAAAAAATCAAAAAAATGCCGAACAGGAAAGTTATTTTGTGATGGACGATGCACAGGATGCAGAATTTTTTTATTATCCAGACTCAAGTGACCTTGAGAGACGTGGCATGGGACTGCGATGCACCCAGAGAGGATTGCAATGGAATCATATCCTAGCTGAGGATGTACTGTTCTGGCTATACGATATCAAAAATATAAGCGACTATGATATGGAAAAAATGGTTTTTGGCTATATAGTAGGAACCATTACCGGCGGTGATGGGGACAGTGGTGATGACTGGGCTGATTTTGAAAAATCAGATGACATAGCCTTCTCCTATGATAATGGGACTGATCTGGAAACTGGTTTAGGAGGTATTGGCGCAAGCGGATGGTCTCCTGTAGGACTTGCCGGTTATGCATTTTTGGAAAGTCCTGGGAATCCTTATGATGGGATAGACAATGATGGAGATGGATCCGATGGTTTGGGACTAACATTATCAGAAGACGTATTTTTTAGCAGATCATATGATGTAGGTGACACGGTGATTGTCATTGATTACGAAACCTATCAAAGAACATTAGTGGCTATGCCATCGGATGGAATCAGTATTCAAAAATCTAATAGCCATTTTGTTTACTTACCTGGAGAATTATTGGAAGAAATACCTCGAAATCTTGTTGATGATAATCTAAATGGTTTGATTGATGAAAATAATGGTGCTTCTATTGAAATTGCTCCAGGAATTTTTGAGGATACATACCTATACTTTGATGCTCAATCAGGTGAAGGGCTAAAATACATAGATTACTTTAGCGGAATAGGTTCCTCAAATCTTTTGATAGATGAGAGTAGAGAAGACGGAATTGATAATGATGGTGATTGGAATATAGCCACAGATGATGTGGGAATAGATGGGATGCCTGGTAGCGGTGATTTGGGAGAAGGAGATGGCCTACCCACTTCAGGCATGGGCACAGAATTGCCTGGCGAGCCAAACATTGACAAAACGGACGTAGATGAGTCCGATCAAATAGGACTTTCCAGTTTCTATTACTTTAATTTTGGTGTTGGTCCTCAAATGGATGACGATAATAGACTATGGGAAGAAATGCTTCCTGGATATTTTAACAATTCCGTATCCAATACAGATGCTGATTTTCTTTTCAGCTCAGGTTATTTTCCTTTAAAGAAAAACCTCACGGAACGTTTTTCTATCGCCCTATTGTTTGGAGATAATCTACCTGACTTAATACGAAATAAACAGACCGTTCAAACAATTTATAATCAAAACTATAATTTTGCAAAAGCTCCAGATTTACCAAGCGTCAGGGCGTATGCTGGCGATGGTTATGTGACCTTATATTGGGATGATAATGCTGAAAAGTCTGTAGATCGTATTACAGGCGATGACTTTGAAGGATATAAAATATATAAAGCGACTGATACGCAATTTACAGATGCAGGAGTCATCACAGATGCGTTTGGCACTGCAAAATTCAATATCCCTATAAAGCAATTTGATGAAATCAATGAGTATGAGGGTTTTTACCCTGGGCATGTAGATGGTATCCAATTTTATCTTGGCAGTAATACAGGCTTATTCCATTCATGGACGGATACAAATGTAATAAATGGTCATCAATATTTTTATGCAGTTACTGCATATGATCATGGATCTATTGAAAAAGAAATTCTTCCGGCTGAAACCTCTAAATTTGTTACTATGGATAGAGGCGGTAGTGTCATTACCGCAAAAAATGTAATAGCAGTAGTTCCAGATGCATCCGCAACAGGTCATGTTGATGCTCCGCAAGAAAAAGATGTCTATCCAATAACAACACCGATAGGAACAGGTTCTATGAAAATACGTAGTATTGATCCTTCAAAAATACCGGACAATAATATTTATCGAATATTTTTTAAAGACACACGAATGAATATGGTTGATGACGATGGTGACTGGGCCGCTGATACGCATGACGTTGGAATGGATGGATGTTCAGACTATTATGAAGATGGATTTGGTGGATGCAATGAATTTGCAAGCCCAGGCTCTAGTGATGAAAATGAAGATAACTGGAACGATTGTGGATCTGATGGATTATGCAATGAGCAGGAGAATGGATTTGATGCAACTCAAAATCCAGATCCAAATAACGATGACTACGATTATAATTTAAATCCGTATGGTACTGAAGCAAATGGGGATTTTGATATCGGGGAAAATACTGAAAATAATGGTTTCCCAGATTTTGGTGAACCAAATTTAGATATTTTTGATTTAGATGAAGTAATTCCTATTACCACTCAGTTTATGGTTGTAAATGTGACTGACAATAATCAATTAGATACGGTTGTGACTTGGAGCGACGACCTAGATGGCGACTTAGCCCATTTTGATGGTATGGTTTTGGATATTCACAATCAAAATTTGATACAGCCTGATGGTGACCTTTCCCACTTTTATCCAGAATCAGACTTTGATTATGATTTTACGTTTAGTCCTTTTAGCTTTGGAGGAATAGCTACGCAAGGTGTCTCGTACCCAAGAAATTATGGTTTAGTATTTTCAGACTCTTCAGTTTATACTACTTCATCTGTTACCTTATTAAGGGAAAATGGACAAAATATTACCATTGATTCCTCTTTAGCAAATTTCAAAATTATTGATTTAGATAATCCTGATGTGAATGTTGATCTAGCTATTATTGATCGTACTTGGAACTATTATAGTAAAGCTACGGGACTCCCTGACTCTGTTCCGCTCGATTCAATTATTAATAGTGAATTTTATTTAACTCAAGACCAGTTTGACTTCTATAATATTGTAGATACCGTAGCAGGTACCTGGTCTGACTTTGGGTTTGCTGTTTCACTTTTTGGATCCGATTATGCTTTGAAACTTGAACTTGCAAAACCAGGACACTTTTCTTACTCTGACCGCATTATTTTTTTAGAGAATGTTGGGGACACATCTTTCGTAACTTGGAATATCACGCCTGGGCACGATAACATACCTCATCAACACGCACCTACGCTAGGTGATACCCTGTCCCTTTTCACTTCAAAACCTTTTTCAAGCGCAGATGTCTATGAGTTTATAGCTAAAGGTACCTCCTTTGATCGAAATAGGCTAAACTATATATCCAAAAATATTAAAGTTGTACCTAATCCTTATATTGTGGCCGCAAGCTGGGAAGGCCAGAATCCTTATGCAGATGGTAGAGGACCAAGATCTATACATTTTAATCATCTTCCACCTCAATGTAAGATTCAAATATTCACTCTTTCCGGAGAGCTGGTAAACACATTAATTCATAATACTAGTTTTGATGATGGATCCTATGAGTGGAATATGCTTACAAAAGATAATCTAGATATTGCCTACGGTATCTATCTCTACCATGTGGAGCCTATGGATGAAGCAAATTATGATTTCAAACCACATTTAGGAAAATTTGCAGTAATAAAATGATGAAATTATCTAAAATTATTTTATTTGCAATCTCAATGTTGGCCTTTTCATTATCTCAAACTGTGTCTAAAACAGGTACAACGGCCGCACAATTTTTAAAAATTGGCGTTGGTGCCAGGGCACTTGCTATGGGTGGAGCATACTCTGCTGTCTCTAACGATGCAACCGCTCTTTATTGGAACCCTGCTGGGCTTTCTGCTATGAAAAAAAATGAAATATTATTAGATCATCAAGACTGGATTTTGGATATAGATCTAGACTTCATAGGCGGATCTTACAAAACTCCTTTTGGTACTATCGGAGCAGCTATCAGCACGATGTATATGGGTGAAATGGAAGTGACAACTACCCATGATCCAGAAGGTACTGGAGAAAAATTTAACGCTGGTTCCATTATGGGGCAGTTAACATTTTCAAAATCTCTTACAGATAGGTTCTCTTTTGGAGTTTCTACGAAAATAATTCGGGAAAGTATTTACAACTCAAAAGCAAGTGGTATTGCAATTGACTTGGGAACATTATACAATACTCAGATACCTGGACTGACCATGGGTATGAGTATCTCAAACTATGGAACTAAAATGAAAATGGAGGGTCGTGATTTACTTTTACAAACAGAGGTAGATCCCAGTTTAGAGTCCGACCCAATTAATATTAATGCAAATTTTGCAACCGATGCTTTTGAACTTCCTTTAATTTTTCGTTTTGGCCTAGCATATAAAAAGTCATTAAAAAATCATTTTGCAGTCTTATTCGCTGCTGATGCACTTCATCCTAATGATAATACTGAATGCATAAACTTGGGTTCTGAAATTTCTTATAAAAATTTTGTATTTTTAAGATCAGGTTTATCAAATCTGTATCAAAGAGATAGTATTGCTGGGTTATCCATGGGGTGTGGTATCAAATTGAAAATTTCTAGCTCTCATTATTATATTGATTATACCTATATGGATATGGGTGCGCTAGGAAATCCTAAAAAATTAACACTTACTACCTCATTCTAGTCCAAAATTTCTTTGTGGAATTTTCTCCATTATTACATTATATTCGCCTCCTATATTGTTTATTTAACATTTAGAGATAGTAACTCTACAAAGAGATACAACGTCTTATTATTTAAAATAGTAAAAATGGAGCTAACTATGATAAATCAGATAAGGTATTTTTCCTTATTCATATTTCTATCTTTCACCTCCTCTTTATTTGCTGTCAACGTTACATTGAATGTAGATATGTCCAGTGTAACTGTTTCAGAAAATGGAGTACATGTTGCTGGGAGTTTTCAGGGTTGGGACCCTGCTGGTACCCAGTTGACAGATGATGATGGTGATGGAGTATATACAGTTGTTGTTGATATGTCTGGAGTAACAGATGAAACAGTATTTTTTAAATATTTAAATGGTAACGCATGGGGTGATGACGAATCTGTTCCCGATCCAGCTTGTGGAGGAGCAGGGGGATTTGGAAACGATAGATTTTTAGACGTTCCAGATATGGACACCGTTCTTGATCCTGTATGTTTTTCAGAATGTATTGGATGTGATGAGTCTTATGTTACTTTCCATGTCGATATGTCTCAAACTGATATGGCAGCCGAAGGAGTATTCCTTGGCGGTGGTCAGTGGCATAACAACTACCAACTGATGTCTCTTGTTCCTGGAGAAGAGCATGTTTACGGTGTTAAGATGGCAATACCAGATGGCTCTCATTATTATAAATTTAACAATGGTGGAAATGATCAAGGGTACGAAGACGGTGGAAACCTAACGGCCCAAGGTTGTGGGGATGGAGACAACTGGGGTGATCGAACTATTGTTGTAGGTCCGCTTGATACAATGACCCCACCATTTTGCTTTGGATCATGCTATGAATGCGGTTCCGATCCAGTTACCGCTAGCGTTACCTTCCAAGCAGATATGAGTGTTTTACTTTCTCAGGGTTGGGATCCAAGCGCACATTTTATGGAACTTAGAGGTGCAATGAATGGATGGGCAGCTGGTGATGTCTTTCTAGAAGACCTCTCAGATCCAAGTCTTTATTCGTTTACAAAAGAAATCACTGCACAAGTTGGATCTGCACATGAGTGGAAATTCAAAGCAAATCCAGATGAAAATTTTAATAATGGAGGATGGGAAGCGGCTGCAAACAGAGTCTTCTTTTTTGATGGTAATGACATGGTGTTAGACCCTGAAGTACCTGTGATTCTTCCTGTTGGACCACTTGCTAATGATGTGACTATAGAAATCCATGCTACTTTCTTAGAAGGAACTTTAAACGCTAACAACAATGAACCGTTTCCTGTTACACCTGATACACTGGTAATAAATGGTTCTTTTTTAAATTGTTGGTGCACATGGGGAAATTGTATGGGATCAACATGTACTGAAAAAGTATCTCCTGATGTACCTCGTTTGGTTGATGGAGACGGAGATGGTGTTTACACTGGAACCTTAAGTCTACCAGCAGGTCATGGAAATGTTTTTACCTACAAACTTGGTGCCTACTATCCTGGTGTTGAAGATGTTCCTGGTGAAAACGGATCTATGGATAATGAAGCTGGTTTTGGAGCTGACAAAATACATTACATTCCAACTGATGCTAGCGGAACTGTTACATTGGAAACTGTATTTGGAAGTAACAACCCAGCAAACCCCTTCCTACCTAGAAACATCACTTTGCACGTAGACATGAACAACCAGGAAGTTTCTGAAAATGGCGTCCATGTAGCAGGAAGTTTTCAGGGATGGGATCCTGCTGCTACACAACTACATGATCCAGATATGGATGGTATTTATGCTGTTCAGATTGAAGCTATAGCTGGAGACACTTTGTACTATAAATTTCTCAATGGAAACTCTTGGGGTGATGACGAATCTGTTCCCGATCCAGCTTGTGGAGGAGCAGGAGGATTTGGAAACGATAGATTTTTGGTTGTACCTGATGTAGATACTATGCTTCCACCAGTATGTTTTGGTGAATGCATTTCCTGTGAGGAGTCTTACGTAACTTTTCATGTTGATATGGAAGAGACTCCAGTAGCACCTGAAGGTATTTTTCTTGGTGGTGGCCAATGGCATAATAACTACCAATTAATGACCCTTTTACCTGGAGAGGAAACCATCTACGGTGTAAAAATGGTACTTCCTGAAGGATCTCATCTCTATAAGTTTAACAATGGTGGAAATGATAGTGGATACGAAGACGGTGGCAATCTTACGAATGAAGGTTGTGGAGATAGTGATAACTGGGGTGACCGTACTATTGTGGTAGGTGAGGAAGATTCCATGACACCTCCTTTCTGTTTTAGCTCATGCTATACATGTGGTGGTGACCCAGTGGAAGCAAATATCACGTTTCAAGCTGATATGACGACACTCTTATCTCAAGGATGGGACGTTAATACACATTTTATGGAGTTAAGAGGTGGCATGAATGGATGGGGTGAAGGAGATATCTTCCAAGAAGATCTTACAGATCCAAACCTTTATACTCTCACGAAAACAATCATGGCTACTCCTGGTAGTGAGCACGAATGGAAATTTAAAGCAAACCCAGATGAAAATTTCAACAATGGAGGTTGGGAGACTGCTGCAAACAGATTGTTTGAATTTACTGGTGAAGACCTTGTTCTTAATGCAGAACAACCAGTTATTTTACCAATTGGTGAACTCGGAAATGATGTAACGGTCGAAATTCATGCGATGTGGATGATGAATACCCATAATGTTAATACCGGCGCACTTTTTGAAATGGCTCCAGATACTATTGTTATGAACGGGTCATTTTTGAATTGTTGGTGCACATGGGGTGATTGTATGGGACCAGACTGTGCTGCACCATGTTCTCCTGATGTTCCGAGACTTACGGATTCAGATGGCGATGGAGTCTACACTGGAGAACTACTATTGCCAGCTGGGCATGGAAATGTATTTACCTATAAGTTAGGTGCATACTATCCCGGAATTGAAAATGAAGGTGGTGAAAATGGCGCTATGGATAATGAAGCTGGATTTGGTGCAGATAAGACATTCTATTTGGATACTGATGCAAGTGGCACTGTGGTATTGCAGACTGTATTCGGTGATAACAACCCACAAAATCCTTGGGCAGGTCCTGGTGGATATTTGGCAAATGGTGGGTTTGAAGAAGGTCCAGCATCCTGGAGCAGCTGGCCACCAGAATTAACAAACTGGGAAGTCAATGACTTACATCCTTTTGAAGGAATGCATAGCCTTCAAATAACTCCTAGGAATGATGATTCAGATGCGAATCCAGAGTGGACACCTGTATATCAGAGCTTTTCAGCAGATGGACTAAACCTAGAAGCTGGAAACTACATGCACATGCATGGTCATGGTATGACCCCATCTGGTGATGCGGTTTCTGGAAATAACTATGGATATCTATTCCTTGAGTTTTTTGATGCGGGCTGGTCTCAATTAGCAAAATACACATCTAATGTTGTAGATGCATCTGCAACAACTGATATGTGGCATGAGCTAATGGTGATGGGTATGGTACCTGAGGGAACTGTTAATATTAATGTAGGTTGTGAACTTTGGCAGGGACCTGAAGCAGATGCAGGTGCAGTATATTTTGATAATGTTGGCATGATGGTTTCTGCAGGTGATCAATTATCATCTGATGGAAACAATGTTATTACACCAAAAGAGTTCGCTTTACTTGGCAATTATCCAAACCCGTTTAACCCTGTAACCACTTTACGCTTTGATTTGGATTATACATCAAAGGTAAATGTCACGGTTTATAATATTTTAGGTAATGAAATCATTACATTACAGAACGGAGAATTAGTGGCAGGTAGACATTCAATACAGTGGAATGCAAATAATACATACGGTCAAAAGGTGCCTTCTGGATTGTACCTATATAAGGTTACTTCAGATAATAGAATCCTAACCGGTAAAATGCTATTAATGAAATAGTAGTTTACTTAAATTATTGGGAAGGGGGAGTTTTACTCCCCCTTTTTTTTTATCTATATCTATTGATACTTTATCACTGTGAGTAAAGCTAATTTTATATTCATTATATTAGGAATTTCTTTTTTCCCCACTTGTGAAAGTCAGATTGATCCTGAGATAATTGCAACGGTAGGCTCAACTTTTATCACTCAAGATGATTTTATTGAGTCGTATTCAAATAAGTTAATTCACACTAACGCACAGGACTCTGAATTTGAAAGGAATAGAACACTTAATGAATTGATCCGCACCAAATTGTTTGCTGAAGCAGCAAGAACCAAAAACTTGTCCATAGATTCTATTGGAATGGATAGAATTCAGTTATCAAAAGAATTAGCACTAAGACAAGCACTATATGACCAAGTAATAGGAAAAAAAGTTTCTACAATACATGATGGTACTATAAGAAAACATTTTCAATGGCAAAATACAGAAATCTACTTAAAACACCTTTACCACAATCAAAAATCAATTTTAGATACCATAATACCAATACTTATAGGTAATCCTAGAAAATTTGATACCTATGCAAAAATATTATTTAAAAATAATGATCTTAAAAATTCTGGAGGCGACCTTGGTTGGATTTCATACAATACTCTAGATCCGCATTTAGAAGAAGTCGCTTTTTCGATGCCTATGAATAAAATCGTTGGTCCTGTAAGATCAAGTTATGGTTGGCATATTCTATTGAAAACAGATGAAAAGAAACAAATCATCATTAGCGAGGAAGATTATCAAAACGTAAAAAAACGTCTTACAAAGTCAATCCAAAAAAAGCATTCGCAAATAGCAGCAAATGATTATGTGAATGACCTATTAAGTAAAGACATCACGATCGATGATCCAGTTGTGATGAGTACTTTAAATCAGATCCATAAAATTGTATTTCAAAAAAATAAAAATACGGATTCTATTGAAAAACAAATGAATGAAAAATTAACAAAATATATGATTGATTTGAGAGCAAACTCGAATACTGTCCTTGCGACATATGGAGTAAAGGAGTTTACTATTAATGATCTCTTACATAACCTTAGAAACTCTAATCCCAAAATATTTTTAGATAACCCCGTTCAAGCATTTCACATTGCCTTTAGAGATAACATCTTAACAAAAGAGGCGCTAAATCTTAATCTAGAAACAAATAAAAGAGTACAGTGGAAAGTTCAATCATCAAAAGATCAATATATGGCTAGAGAATTTTTACTTTCGATGTTAAAGAAAAAAAATAATAATTTTTCGCAGAAAGAAATTCTAAACCTAACAAAAAAATTAGAGACCGAGTTTTTAATTTCTATTTATAGAGAAAATCTAAACCAAATATTTAAATCTAATTAAGATTTTTCCTATCCTCATTCTTACCCAATAATATCTTTTACACATCGAAAACCGGTGTGCATCAAACCCGTATCTTTACTGGAACTCATCCTCCTCGAAACTCGATAACCGGAGCAATAACTATCGTTGCACAAGAAGGAACCCCCACGAAGTATTTTTTTTATTGCGAATGGTTCTGATGGATCATAAGATATTTCCGGACCTTTGGGATTGATACAGGTTCCTTTTTCTTTATCATAGACATAGCTATTTATATGATAAAAATCAGAACACCACTCCCAAACATTTCCAGCCATATCAAACAAACCATATTCATTGGAGTTGAAAGATCCAACAGGGGAAGTGAAATAATATCTATCCTTTTCAGTATTCACATACGGAAAATGACCTTGCCAAAAATTTGCCTTCAAAGGTTCCTTATTAATAGACTCGTTACCCCAAGGGTAAGTCGCATCTTTCTTTTTTCCTCTTGCGGCCCACTCCCATTCAGCTTCCGTTGGAAGTCTTTTCCCTGCCCATTGTGAATAGGCGACTGCGTCATCCCAGGATACGTGTACAACAGGATGATTCATAATCTCTTTTATTGAGCTATTTTTACCAAAAGGATGTTTCCAAGAAGCACCTTTTTCCCATTCCCACCAACTTGATTCATCATTCAAAGGTATTGGGTAACTGCTTGCTTTGAAGATTAATGACCCAGGCTCTAATAAAGAGTCATTTGGCTTTAAAGTACCTTCAGGTAACTGCCTTGCCATTTCACCCCAACTTATTCTTTTTTCAGCAGTAGTCGTATAGCCAGTTTCATTTACAAATTGTAAGAATTGATGATTGGTTACTTCGTACTTATCCATAAAAAAGGAGCTGACTACAACTCGATGTACAGGTTTTTCATTAATGTAAGACTCTGGTTTATCGCTTCCCATAAGATACTCACCGCCTGGAATGAAGACCATATTGTTAGGAATATTTTGAGGAGATAAACGGTTTTCAAATATTTCAAATTTGTACATAGCAACTACAATTAGCAGGAGTCCTATTCCTACATAATATTTAAAATTACCTTTCAAATTTATACATAGATTTATAATCTTGGACAACACCTCCATAAGGAAATCCGTTTGCCTCGTTTCTAGAATTTTCAAAAATATCCTGAGCTTTTTTTACTATCTCAGGATAAGAGTTTGTCAGATTATTTGTTTCTCCTTCATCTTCTTTTACATCATAAACCTCAATTTCAGAGTTGAGGTTATAACGGACAGCTTTATAATCACCGATCCTTAACGACTGCCTAAACCCTCCATTAGGTAAATTTTGAAACCAGCCACTTAGTTGATATTCCCAATTAAGATACTCATGCTTTTTTTGCTTTTTGAATAAAAGAGTAGGTAGAAATGAAATTCCATCTAGACCTTTTAAGGTTTTATATCCAATTATTTCAGCGAAGGTAGACATAATATCTTGAAAACCTGAAATGTGATAGGATGTACTTTGAGACTTAATTTTATTTTTCCAGTAAGCAATAAGCGGGACTCGAATTCCTCCCTCATATAAATCCCTTTTGCCTCCTTTTAAATTTCCATTACTATTGAAAAACTCTAATTCATGCCCACCATTATCAAAATGAGGGCCATTATCACTTGTAAATAGAATCAACGTATTATCCAATTCACCTAGTTCTTTTAACTTATTGACCATTCGACCTATCTGTTGATCTAGCAATGTGATTTTTGCAGCATGCGCTTTCTCAATATCTGGCCAATCTTCTTTTATATAATCAAGAGTATCTCTAATGGGTCCCTCAAAACTATGTGGGGCCCTATATGACATGAATAAAAAAAATGGTTTCTTTGAACTTTTCTTATCAAGAAAATCAAACGCAACATTTGTCCTTAAATGATCTTTACAATCATAGTTTTTATAGTCATAAGGGATGAATTCCTGATCACCATTTACCCATAATCTATTCGGTAAAAATGTTCTACCACCAAACCTACCAGACCACTGCTCTTGCACTGCAAAATCAAAACCATGACCAACCGCCCAAGTGTCTACATCATCTGGTTTATCTAAATGCCACTTACCTATAAATGCAGTTTGATACCCAACCGACTGAAACATTCTTCCCATAGTAAATTCATCTTTTCCTAACGCAGCACCCTCCCACCTATCATTGCCATAAAAACCCGCATTTCCTCGAATAGAAGCCTTTGAAGATTTTTTCCCAGTAAGTAAGACTGCTCTTGAAGGTGCGCATGCAGCGTTTCCAGCATAAAAATTTTTAAAAATCATACCTTCTTTAGCCAATGAATCTAAATTAGGTGTTCTTATAATTTTTTGACCGTACGATCCTAGTTCGTTATATCCTAAATCATCAGCTAGCAATAAAATGATATTCGGTTTCTTGTCGCGCGATCCTTTACTCGAGCTGCACGAAAAACTGAAGATCAAATACAAAAACAAGAAAGGACCTGTCATCAAATAAAAAAAACAGTTTTTAATTAGTTTATTTTTCATATTTTCTATAATAAGGACTTAAAAATTAAAATTTTTCTTTATTTTACTAGACAAAGCATGCTGCAACATAGAATATCTTGGATAGTCACTTAAATTTGTTACTTCTGATCTAACCTGATCCATCTGATACAATTCTTTTTGTACCACATTTCTATTGTTATCCAGATCCTGCCATTCAATATAATTATAATCCTTTGTATAAACTGCATAGGCCATATAATTCGAAAAAGATCGATCTTTCTGAAAAGTTTGATATTGACTAAAGGCCAATCTAGGACTTCTAAGGGATGGTTCATTTACAAAAATAGCTAGACTTTTTCCATCCAGAGTTGGTTTCTCTTCAATCCCATTCAGATCAATAAGTGTGGGGTATACATCTAACAATTCTACAAAATTCATACACTGACCGCTATTAGAGTTAGAGGGGTCTACAATTATCAAAGGGGTGTGTGTACTTTTTTCATAAGTGGAATGTTTACCCCAGATCTGTTGTTCTCCAAGATGAAATCCGTGATCGCTCATAAAGACTATGATTGTGTTTTTTTCAAGATCTAGCTTTTTTAACTTGTCTACTATTCTTCCTACAAGACTATCAATGAAGCTTATCGATGCCATATAGCCATGGATTAATTCTTTAGCATCTTCATTTTTGACGATCTTATTGCGATAATTTGTATCAAAATAATTTTCAGAATATGCTTTATAAGCTGCCAATTCAGACCACTGATATACGATAGTATCCCCATCTATTGGAGCGACATCATAATCTGCTACTTGTATTTCACTACTATTATATAATTCCCAAAACTTCTTGGGAGCTACAAAAGGAAGGTGAGGCTTTCGAAATCCAACCGCGTAAAAGAATAAATCTTCTTTATGTTTTTCCAGATGGTTTTCTAAAGATTGCAAAATATGATAATCATTATAATTACCTAAAGGTAAATGTTCTTTTTCTGTAGCAGGTCTTTCTGCTTCTTCTAATATTTGATTGTTAGGTAATCCATAAGACTCCCACTGTAGATCACCATTAATCCATTCAATATCATATATGTAGTCCCAAGACAGGCTATCATCACGTGTGTCATGGTAAACTTTCCCAAAAGAATATGTTTTGTAACCATGTTTTTTCAAATAACCAGGCAAAGTCGCATGAGTTTGGAATTGTGATTTGTCATTATAATTACCTCTATGACCTAACCTTTCAGGACTGAGCCCAGTCAAAAAGCTCATTCGGGAGGGGCTACAATTTGCATATTGAGCATATGCTCTTTTAAAAGAGACTCCTTTTTTTACTAGTTTATCAATATTTGGTGTAACTGCAATACTGTTTCCCCAGGAATGAATTTCTGGCCTCATATCATCTACAATAATCATAAGAATGTTTTTTTTTGTTAGAACAACTTCTTTGCTGTTACAGCTTAAATGAAAAAAAATTATTACAAAACTAATTTTAATTAGCATTTGAAAAAACAACCTTTTTACTTGGTAAATATCCTATCCTATGTGCCTTAAATTCAACCTTCATCTCTTCCTCATAAGCAATTGGTTTTATGTAGGGCCTCCATCCTTTCCAAGTAAGAGTATCTTGATGGGAGAGCTTAAATCCTATATTTGCACCTTCTGTTTGACAACTAACAACTAAATTATCACCTACTTTATCTATTACGGGATCTTTAGTTATCGGTTGAATTTTATTTGGCCAAAACGATTCAATTAATTTTTCTTCTGGCATAGGTCCTTTATCATCAACCTCTTCCATCCACTTTGAGCACTCATTTTTCAACTCATATAATTTATCCTTATATTTAGGATCACCTGCAAGGTTACGTAATTCATAAGGATCTGAATATGTATCAAATAATTCTTCTTTAGGTTTTTCATTTCTAAACCACTGCAATTGGAGATTGTCCAACTGACCACTTTGGTTCATTCTGATAAGCTCTTGCATTGAATCCATTTTTTCCCTGTATTCTAAAGGAAGGTAGTAAGGTTTTTCGGGGTTAAAATTTTTTAAATATTTATATTGATTATCTCTCACCGCACGAATCATATCATAATGCTCATCAAACCTGTCAGCAGCAGCATAAATATATTTCCTTTTATTCTTTGATTTATATTTTCCTTCAAAAGCTCTCCCTTGATGAAATTTATGAGGAGGAATATTGGCCATAGAAAGAAGCGTAGGTGCAAAGTCTACAAAACTAATCAGTCGATTATCTACCTCGCCAGCACGAACCTGATTTGGGTACCTAATAATCATAGGAACTCGAATCCCAGAGTCATATAACAATCTTTTCTCCCTTGGTAGTGGCCCCCCATGATCTGTATAGAATACTACAATTGTTTCCTCCAATAAATTATCGTCTTCAAGTTGCTTAAGGATAAGGCCAACCTTCCCATCCATTTCAACAATATTAGAGTACATTCGTTTCATGTCATTTCTCACAATATCATTATTTGGCAAATACGGAGGAACAGAAATTTTAATACTATCCGATACGTAGAATGGCTTTTCAATTCCAGCAAACTGCTCCCACCATTTACCAATTCCTCTTCTAGGAGGGAAAGTATCCAAATCAAAATGACGGTACCATGGATCCCACAGATTAGACTCATGGGTAACTCCAAAATTAAAAATAGAATAAAAATTTTGATCTTTATCCCTATTCCTCCAATGAGCAAAGATACTTGATTCATCCCATGCTGTTAAAGATTGGTAAAACTGATAATCTTCTTTTTTATTATTTGTACAATAGTATCCCTGTTCCCTAAGAATTTGGCTTACCATTTTTACTTTTGGAGGCGGGACTACCTCGTAATTGATAATGCCCTTTTCTTTTGCTGCTGGTTGCTGATAAAGTGTCCTCATATGATGTGCGCCAATACTAGTTGGATACATTCCTGTCACTATAGATGCTCTGCTAGGGGAACACACTCCTGAAACAGAATAAACATTATTATAACGCACCCCTTCTTCAGCCAAACGACTGAGATTAGGAGTGCTAATTGTTGAATCTCCGAAAGATGGAATGTAAAGGCCTAAATCTTCTGCAACCAACCAAACAATATTTGGTCTTTTATCTATATTCTTTTCATTAGAGCATGCAATTATCAGTAAGAAAAATAATATACTACTTATTTTTGTTATACTCATCATATGCTGTTTGGTATGAAGGAAGGATCTGTTCATATTGTGATGGAGTTTTCTTAATAGATTGTATATGATCTAAGGATATATCCTCTAACATACTTATAATTTTTTGATTGCTTTTCGCAATATCATATTTTTCTGAAGGATCTTGCTCCACATTGTACAACAAGGGCATATCTTTTTGAGTAGGTCCATCATCCCATGGATTTGGATCTTTTATATACATTTTCCATTCTTTATGCCTAAGTGCAATTAATGTATCCTGTCTGTAATAATGAATATCAAATCGGACATTACTATTTTCAAAAAATGTTTTACTTATATCTACACCATCTAAAGATTTTTTGTCATACTCTCCACCTGCTAAAGACACTAAAGTAGGAAAAAAATCAAGTGTGGAGGCCAAAGCAGTTGTTGTTATTTCAGGGATTCTTCCAGGCATCCAAGCAATAGCAGGTACCCGATATCCTCCTTCATATACACTACCCTTATTCCCTTTTAGTAAACCAGAAGAACCACCATCGATATTTGCCCATCCCCATGGACCATTATCGCTTGTAAAAATAACAAAAGTATTTTCTGCAATTTTTAGGTCTTTTAAAGTTTTTAAGATTTTACCTACGCTTCTATCTATCTCTTCGACAACATCTCCATAAGCTCCTCTCATGCTGAGGTCTTTATTTTCATCTGTGAGAACTAAAGGTGTATGAGGAGCAGTGTGTGCTAAATAAAGAAAAAATGGATTGTTCTTATTCTGATGCACAAAATCAACTGATTTTTGTGTGAACATTTCAATAAAATTTCCCTGATCCAAACTAACTCCAATTGTGTCATGACCGTCCAAAAAAGGTAGAGGAGGGAAATTATCTCTGGCATAGTCCCACTTACCTTCTGGCCTCATATCATTTGAGTATGGTATACCATAAAAAGAATCAAACCCATGGTTCAAAGGCATATACTTTTTTAAATGTCCTAAATGCCATTTACCTATGCAAGCAGTTTTATAGTCATATTTTTTGAGAGCTGAAGCAATTGTTATTTCCTTGGGGTCAAGGCCGCCTGCGTTATCTGGAAATAATACACTTCGTTTACCATACATACCAGTTTGCACTGGTAGCTTCCCAGTTAAAAGTGCAGCTCTACTTGGTGTACAGATAGAAGATCCAACATAGAATTGAGTAAATCTCATTCCCTCTTTTGCCATCTGATCAAGATGAGGTGTTTTGATAGTGGGATGGCCATAGGAGCCAAGATCTCCGTATCCTAAATCATCAGTAAAAATAATAATAAAGTTTGGTTTTTTTAATTTTTCATTCTTTTCACATGAGAATAAAATAAGGGAAAGAAAAATGATCCAAACGGATGGTTTAAAAAATAACTTCACTTTAATTCACCCCTCTAACTAAATAATTATCAATGTGTTTGTATAATTTTTCAAAATTTGGGCCAAACCTTGACTTTCCTTTCCTCCTAGTTTGCGTGATAATAATATTATTATCCAAATCTATTCTAAGTTGTGATGAAGTAGCAGAGCCGTGACCAATAACATTTTTGCTTAGCATATACCTATCTTCGCCTGTTTCTTCATCCTTAACTTTCCATTCTTGAATTGTTGTTCCAATACCCATGGGCCTACCTCTATCCCAATCATTAAAATAAGTAATATTTGGAAAATACTGCTTCAAATCTTTTGGTAGAATTTTCTCATAGGTATTCTTTGAAAAATATTTTTTCCCATCATATGTTCCTTGATTTAAAACCATTTGAGCTAATATTGAAAGATCATAAGCAGTACTGTGTACGCTGTAACCTAAATCCCAAGTGTGATACGTATTTTTCATGCCTAAAGGACTATAGAGATACTCATGAAATAATCGAAAAATACTTTTCCCAGATACTACCTCCATTACTTTCCCAGCCAAATCGAAACCCATGCCATTGTAAGCATAACGTGTCCCAACCGTATCATTTTTAATAGTCTGAAATAATGTATTCTCCAACCATGGATTATGGACACCATCAAAAAGACCATGACCATCCAACCCACTTGTATGCGTAAAGCAGTGCCTTAGGGTCACAGCCTGAGGTCCTTTTAGTGGAAAGTCTGGTAAATATTTTCCTACAGGATCGTCAATACCTATAATATTTTGGTCCACAAACTGAGCAAATAAAACACCTGTAAATAGTTTTGTTATAGAAGCTATCTCAGATGGTGTATTGATAGTAAAATCACCATAGTTGTCTTCACCAAAAGCATCATGAAAAAGAATCTTTCCATCTTGAGCAAGAACCATATCGAATGGAGAACCTTGATCCTCTATCCAATCATTACATATCATGCGAAGATTTTTTATGAATTCAGGGTTGATTTTCTGATATAATCTTTGAATATCTTTTAAAGGACCTGACTTTAGAAGTACTTTTTCAGGAGGTTGAAGTTTTGGATATGCGTTTTCTTTGCCCAATATTACTTGTTTAATTTGTGCATGATAATCACCATTATGAATAAGTGGAGTTAGCTTTTTATCACTTTTATAGTTATTTTTTGCCATCTCGTGTAAAAAAGAAAGTAACAAGATTGATTTTTCCTGGAAGAGTATAGACTTCAGAGTTACATGCCCCATATAAGATTTAATAGCCTTATTGTGCTCTTCCCAAATATCTTTAGAAATGTTACTAATTGGAAAATATTCTGGTAATACTTCTAATTTATTGTTCCAAACCATCCAATTATTTTCGAGAAAAAACAAGGTACCACCTCGCTTCAAGATGGTCCCATTCGAACCTGAAATTTCAGCATAAAATCCATAACGACCTTCAAGTTTTGGATAAAAGACTTCTTTCACATCTGTATTAAACCATCTCACTTTAATAGAGTAGGATCCTCCTAATAATTCTCTTGCTAGACCTGGTTTATCCAAAACCAACCTGGGGAAAGTACCTACTCTAGGATTATATGTATGTTTATAATGAGCCGGCTTGATTTTCATAGACAAAAACTCATTGAATTCTTGCGATTTATTTCTTTCAGAAATAACAGCTTGACCTTCCTTTTTACTTAAAATTTTACATCTTATTTTCCAATCCCAATCCTTATTTATCGCTTTTATTACAATGTGGTTGTCTCCTTTTTTTAGCTCAAATGGAATGATTTTCTCTTCCCCATTAAAATTATTCCCATAGTGAGCGGCAATAAGATTTTCATTTGCGAATATTTTCGCTCCATCTGAAATAGAAAGTAAAAAGTGGGCTTTCTGTGGTCTTGACACTTTTATATTTCTATACAAATACACTGTCGCATAAGAAGAATCGTCTACAATAGAATTTATATTATGTTCACCATTTTTAGATTTGATCCATTGCCCATCTGAAATTTTGTTATTAAACTTTTCTTCATTTTGAATAAAGTTCACTTCAAGCAATTCAATAGGTTCCACTTTTTTTTCTTGATCAATATAATATGCTTTGGAAACATAAAAATCATGTATATAACTATTCATAGTAAATAGGTCATCTTTATTACTGCAGCCTAAAATTGTAAAAATAACAACTATAAAGAATTTATTTTTTATAAAAAACCTGCCCATTCTTTCTTTATTCACCTATCGGATGAAATCATTATATCGTACCCAATCAAAGTCTGCATAATCTTTCGAGGATACACCATTACTCGTAGCATACATACCAAGTAATGCTCCTGTGTAATTTCTGTCTAGAATTTTTATGGCATCTAAGGAAGTAAAACTTGTGAAGCTTTCCCCATTATCTAATGAATAAT
Organism: uncultured Fidelibacterota bacterium; assembly: GCA_902602795.1. GTDB lineage: Bacteria > Fidelibacterota > Marinisomatia > Marinisomatales > UBA1611. Next base: position 7,877 of record CACKSF010000012.1, on the reverse strand, counting down.
AAAAAGTATATCTGTCTTCTCTAGATGCAGTTTTGAATATTATATTTCCACTGTATTTCTTTAAGTGAACTTTCTTTAACGAAGTTATATTTTTATCCTTTTCTTTTAGCTTCTGCTCTAAAAAGAATTTTTTACCTACTTTATACACTACGCTAGTAAGATAATTACGTTCTTTCTGATAGTGAATAATTCCAGATTCAACTTTATTCTTTTTTGGCATAAAATTCATTTTTACCTGATAATCAAAATCGCTTTCTCTTTGACGAAAACCAATCATACTAAAATTTTTTCTATTTTCAATTGTAGTTGACTTTGGATATAAACGTAAATGACCGGGGTTATCAGTTAAAGAAATAGTATTTTTTTTTGGAACCCGAATAAATGTCCAATTTAATTTCAAATTGCTAGATGTAAAATCATCTATATATGAGTTATCTATATATTGTGGTTTTTCTGGAAAAGGTAATGGAAAAAATCTTTCTACTTTTCCAGTCATAGGGGCCGCAATTGGGAATAAATAACGGACTGGCTCCCACTTTGTTTCTGACACCTGCTGCCATTTGACAATAGTTGGTTCCCAATTCATTGGTATCAGGTATGTTTCTCTACCCATATTAGCATCTCCATCCAAATCATTTCTTTTGCCAAGTGATACCATATACCACCTGCCATCTGGTAATTGAATCATATCCGCATGTCCAGTGCTATTCACAAAATAATCGTTTGTGACATGGCGAGTCGTGAGAACAGGATTTCTCTGATTTTCTTCGTAAGGACCAAAAATATCTTTACTGGCAGCCATCATCACTGCATGATTTTTTCCAGTTCCCCCCTCAGCGACCAGTAGATAATAGAGTCCATGTTCTTTATAAATATGCGGCCCTTCAGTACAACAGCCAAATACTCCATCCCAAACTGTTTTTCTATCACCAGTTAATTTCCACTTTTTTATATCTAACTCTTGAATCCAGATTTCACCAATTCCGTTTGCATTCATATCCCCAGGTGAGTGTGTACCAGTAAAGTACACCTTACCGTCGGTATCAAAAAATATATCTGGATCAATTCCCGGTGCCCCCTCTATTATATGAGGCTCAGACCACGGCCCAGATGGATCTTTCGCAGTAATTACAAAATTTCTCATCAATCCAGGTTTACCATCACCTGAATTATACACGTTTGTGGTGATTATATAAAATGTACCTTTGTGATACCGAATGGTTGGAGCGTGTATTCCTCCATCTGATTGAACATCTACAAGATTCATATCACCATTACATTGATCTTCTCTGTGTAAACCATGCCCTATCAGTTCCCAGTTCACTAAGTCTTTACTATGATGGATAGGTAATCCAGGAAAATATTCAAAAGAAGAATTTACGATATAGTAATCATCTCCCGCACGGCAAATAGATGGATCTGGATGTGCCCCAGAAATAATTGGATTGATATAAAAGCCCTCTTTTGCTATGAGAAAAACAAACACTTGAAAGGATAGTATTAATAATTTTTTCATTAGATTCCTTTTTTTAATTTATTTAATTGACTGAATAATTCTTTTTTAAAATCTTGCTCCATTTGATTGCTTAGACCATCGCTATCCTGGGTTTCATTTGCCTGGGAAAACAAAGTTCCAATTAAGTTGTTTTTCCTATCCACCCAACATTTAGTTTTTTCATATCCGCCCACTCTTAATATATCTTTTTCAAATGCATGATTCCGACTCGTTAAATACATTCCAAACCCTGTATTATATCCATAGTTATTTTCCTCTATTTTTGGCTTTGAAGACATTTTCTGAATGGTCTCTTCTTTTAAAAATGTATTTTCATCATTGAAAAATAATAATTGCATAAAACGAATATAACCATCAGCTGTGCCTAACATCCCTTCTCCTCCCAAAAAAAGGTTATTATCTTTGGAATAATTTGGGACTTCTCCGCCAAAAATATCAAGTTCACCATCAATAATTTTTCTTAAATTTCCTTCTCTGCCTGTAAAAGTTGGAAGTAGTTCTATCCCCTGGAGTTTAGTATAAGCAAGCCCTTCTATGTTATGAACTTTTGTTACTCTTTCTTTTAAATTTTGATAAAGCGATTTCCCAGTAACTCTTTCAATAAGTAAACCTAAAACCGAGGTATTCATACCATAAAAGTATCTTTCACCTGGATGTTGAACGAGAGGTAACATGGAGAGTATATCAATAAGTTGATCTCCATTTTCTGCTTGTAAAATTCTTTTTAATCCAAAATTTTCATTCAAACATTTGGAAGGAGTTAAAGCATAATAAAACCCTGCTCTGTGGTTTAAAAGATGCTTTACCAGCATAGTGGAATCCATTTTTACTAACTTATGCGGACAATTAAATGTTTTATTTTCTGAACTTGCTACACTTTCCCCGTTGATATCTACTGCTACCTTTAAACCTGAAAACTCTGGAATATATTTATGCACTGGATCCTCAAGTTTCAATAGTCCCTCTTCCATTAAATCCATCGCAAGTGAAATAGTAACTAATTTGCTCATAGACCATATTCTCATCCAAGTGCTTCCATTAATATTTTGATTTGGCAGTAAACTTTTGTTTATCGCAAGATGTTCATATACCAATTCTCCAGTTATACCATGGACAATTTTTGAATACAAAAATGGCCAGATTCCGTCCTCCACATATTTATCTAAGATTTGATTTAAAGGTGCTGGATTAAGGTCAATACTTGTAGTCTTTGTATCTGCACATGAATAAAAAACAGTTAAAAATAAAACAAAAATAGTAGTGTGGAAATTAAAACTGAATCGCTTCACCGTATTGTTCCTCATATGCAAAAATTTGTCTATAAACTTCACCCCTGAATTCATTGTAAAATTCATGTCCATCTTTTGGAATAGGATGTAGTTGAGACATCTTTACACCTACAAAACCCCTCTTACTATCAATCCAAAATTCCGTACCTTCATATCCTCCTCCCTGCCATAAATCACTATCTCCAACTCCTAACTTGCGAAGCGTATCAGAGGTAACCCAAAGATTATATCCATTATACCCCCAATCGTTTTCAAGCTGAGTTTGAGGACTCGTCATTTCTTTCACCGTTTTTGGAAATAAGAATTGTTCATTATTAAGAGTCCCATAATTCATTAACATTCTGAGAAAATCACAATACCCATCGGCACTAGCAATCATCCCCTCTCCTCCTAAAAAAATATTGTTATCTAGACTATTGGAAGGGAAGTCTGGACCAAAAATATCAAAATCACCATCATGTGCAAATCGTAAAGAATCATTTTTCCCTGAAAACCTAGGAAGCAAGCCTTCATTTAGATTTAGGTTGTATTTCAAACCATTTATTTTAAGCGGTGTTGTCATTCTTGATTTAATAAGCTCATTAAGTGTCTTTCCGGTTGCACGCTCTGCAACCAAACCTAGAATAGTTGTGTTTGTGCCATAAAAATGTGAATCCCCAGGTTGTTGGATCAGAGGTAACCTTGCAAACCTACTAATTAAATCATCACTATTTTCTGCTTTGGGTAGATTTACTTTCGCCATTCCTTCATTGATACATTTGTTTTGGGTGGTAGCGTAATAAAAACCTGCCTCATGATTAATAAGATGTCTTAAGGTCATTTTTGTATTGTTTGTTTTCAATTCAAAAGGACAAATATTTTTCATAGAATCCACAAGAGTAAGAGAAACACCTAGCTCATCTGTTGCAACCAAAAGACTAGAAAATTCAGGTATATATTTCTGCACAGATTCATCTAGGCTAACTATATCTTCCTCCACAAGATCCATGAACAACGAAATAGTTACAATCTTACTCATGGACCAAATTCTCATTAATGTCTGTCCATTAATTTTTTCTTTAGCGAGAAATTTTCTATTAATTGAATTATGCTCATAAATAACATTACCTGATTTATCTTCAAATCTTACATGGATAAATGGATGTGAGTTATTCTGAACATATTTATTAATAATACTGTCCAACTTAGTCTTGTCAAAAGAGAAATTTGGATTTTCGCAGGCACCGAAAAAATAAAGAACCACTAAAAAGAAGAATCCAACTATTTTTTGTCTCATCTTATTTCGATCCAATCAATAATTAAAAGATATGCTTAATTGTTGAGAATTTCCTAAAAACTTCATTTGCTCATGCGTGAAATATATTGATAACGAATTATTCAATATTTGAGGGATAGTAAGTCCACCTCCAAAAGAAAATTCGCTCTCAGCATTTTCTAGAAAAAGAGAATTCAATCCTGCGTAAAAAGAAATTAAACCATCAAAAAGATGAATTTTCGCTCCAGTATTAATGTAATTTGCATTATCATTAGGACTGATTGCATCTAAGGATACAACTAGCTTATTTCTAACACCTATTTGAAGTTCATCCGAGATTCCGATTCTTAGCACAAGAGGTAGGTCGAAGTAATCGGTAGATAATATTCCTGTAACACTTTCATTATTACCTTCTATGTTCTCGTCTACATCCGCTCCAACTAATAAATCATCTCCTGACATTTTTAGTTTTGGACCAAAATTGCTAATGCTTGTACCTAATGTAAAACCGAAGGGTGTAATAAATAGGGTTCCAAAATCCACAGCAAAGCCCTTTGCATGACTATTTGCGATGCTCTGTTGAATATATTTCCCATTAAAACCAACAGAAAAACGATCGGTTAAATCCAGCGCATATGTAGATCCGATTGCATAATCTGCAGCACGAAATGTTTCGCCTGTATCCTCGTTCCCATATCTAGTTACTTCCATTTCATCCATGGTCACTGAAGTAATATTGAACCCAAGAACAGATTTATTATTCATTGGGAAAGTAATTCCAAAATAATCAAAAGAAATATCTGCTATCCAATTTGCATGATTAAAGTACACCTCTTTGGTATCATGAAAGCTTAGGCCTGCAGGATTCCAATACATTGCAGTAGCGTCTTTTGCAATAGAGGTATAGGCTCCACCCATACCAACTGCATTTGAACCAACTTCAATAGAAAGAAATTTGGCAGCCGTTGTTCCTGTTTTATTTACACCGTAAAGCAAACCGATGATAAATATTGTCTTTATTATATATTTATATTGTTTCATATCATTTCACTATAGCTAGTTTTCCTATTTTTTCTCCAATGTTTGGTGCATCTACGTGGTAGATATACATACCATATGCAGCCGATAAATTATCTTCGGTAAGTAAGTCCCACCGTCCTGTACCCGACTCCAAAGGAGACGAATGTTGAATGGTCTTCACTAGTTCCCCTGCAATGCTGTAGATACGTATTGTACACTCACTAGGAAGATATCTAAATTGGATTTCTCTAGGACCACGTCCCGAATTAAAAGTATTCTGGCCTTCAAAAGCACTTGCAGCAAAATAAGGATTCGGGACCACCTTGATTTTATCCATATCCTGTATAGCCTGATTCTCATCAATCAGAGGAGCATAAGTAGTAAACTCATATACATCCTCTTTTAAAAAAGGTTTGTCCACCACAATGTGAGCCGTGTCTCCTGCACGTGGCTCACTATAAATACGGGTGTCATCATCTGGCATCAGGTTTAATAAAAGCCTCCAGGAAGGCATTGGATTGCCTAAACTGTCTTCATGATCCATAAAAACGATCCAGTCACTTTCTCTCGTTCCATCCGCGTTAAAGATACTGTCCGGATCCCCAAACGGTATCACATCAATAAATCCGATAGGAATCTGCTCCCAGTCTACCTCATCCTCTCCCGTAAGACTTACCTGTCTTTGCACCTTAAAGTTCACAGGTCGTCCGGCTTGTAAAAACCCAGGGTAACAGTTTCCATTGGGAAGGGTACGCATGCAGACATCAAGACTAGTATCGGTTATTCCATCGGTAAATACTACTCTGTAATCAAACGGCAACATCGACCCTACCACATTGAAAGTATAATAACGAGCAACGTCAAACGTCCACACGCTATCTGTGTTCCAGGAAGATAACGATCGGTTAAAACCCAAAGACTCTACATTTTTAAACGTGAGTCGAAAACCATCGATCACGTCAGCGTCCGATTCAGGCAAGTCAAAAGAGTTGTTAATCAACGTATCGGGCTTATTTTCGTTGGTGATATCTACCAAATAATATGATTTTGTGGTAGCAGTATCATAACCGGCTAAGCCTTGCTGATTTAAAAAAAGAGTATCATCAAACGTAATTTGATACGTGTGCGCGTCTTCCACCATCTGAGGGTCCACGATCTCTAGAAAGACCTCTCCGCTCGATGCACCGAGTACATGATCCACCTGATCACCAGCAAAAGACGCATCTACAAAACCTGCAGAAGGAGGTGAGGGAACTACCTCTACAACATTAGGACCTAGACTCACCGCTCCCGTAAGAGGGTTCACCCGAAGTTTCATGGGAGAATCACTAGGAATAATATTGTTCGATAAGTCTCCACCGTAATCATAGGAGACCACTGCATAGTAATATCTCTGTCCATTGACTACATTGTGATCAACATAGGAATGAGTCAACCCCGTGTCATCTCCAAGATAGAACTTAATTCCATTCAAGTCCACTGGATGCCAGCCACTCTTTCCATCTACGAGATCCCACTGAGCTCTCACTCCATTTTGAACATATGGCTCTAAAAAGGTAGGATTTCCATCTCCATCTGTGATATTATAGGCATCATTAAACTCAAAGTCCGTAGCACGATAAATTTTATATCCTTCAAAATCATACAAATCAGCACCATTCGTAATGTTCCCCATATACTTGTCCTGTGTGCTCTCTGCAGATCGATCCCAATATAAGGTTACCACTCCATCTCCTGGTACAGCAGTAACTTTAGGTGGGTTGGGAGCTTTCGCAAACTGATAGTCACTTTCATAGGTAAGCTGAGCAACATTTTTATTTCGAATCGCATCCTGTTGGTCATTTCCCATCATAATCGCCATAGCAATACGCTCCGTTTGCCCAGCCTCTAATGGGAAATAACCAGAAGAAATTTGCATATCGACGCTTCCAGGATCATCTCCTCCAGGAGGAGGATCCCAAAAATTTCCAGGAGTAAGATAAAAACTCCATATAGAATTATCGCTTGAGGTATTGAATCCTGCATCATTTTTTTGCACTGAAGTCAGTCCCATCTGATCGGACTCGGATACATCCGTCTTATCGATGTTCGGTTCCCCTGGAAACCCTGTTCCCGAACCGGAAGTAGGCATGTTATCGAGCACTCCGGCAGATAGTCCACCAGACTCATCGCCATTGAGACCCACATCATCAGATAGGGTCCAGTCCCCATCGTTATCAATGAAATCATCTCGGGACTCGTCAATCATCTCGTCAATCAACTCGTCGATCCCTTCATCCACTGCTCCGTCCCCATCATTATCTACCCCGTCCCTGTAAGGCTTCCCAAGATCTTCTTCTCCCACATCATATAAGATAATGTCGGTACCCGGAACTCTGTATCGCTTCCACATGTCTAAAGATGCAGCAGATACGATAGCCTCATCTACTAATGGAGAGTTCACATCCGCTCCTAACCCTACTGGATACTCCAGTGCATATGGATCTTCCAGATCTGCATTGTTATCAATACCGTCCGCATACCGTGCATCCAAATCACTTTCTTCTAAACTAATAATATGAACAGCTCCATTTTGAAAGCCATCATTGGGCAAGGGCCAGATATTCCACTGCTGAGATAAAGCAGCATCAATCATCTCCTGAGTGACCAAAGGACTTCCCTCTTCACCATTGTTATTGTTATCAATACGATCCGAATAACTTACTCCCGTCTGACTCCCTACCGGAACATGACTCAAGTTCTCATCCACAAGTCCGTTTCCGTTGTCATCGATACTGTTCCCCAGAATTTCTCCCAC
>CACKSF010000011.1 GCA_902602795.1 uncultured Fidelibacterota bacterium | reverse complement strand
TAGTTCTGTATTTCCCAAAGTTATCTTATCATAGAAATATTGAGGCTAACTACAACAAATTAATTTCTGAAAGGCTTCAAGTACTAGAATTGTCTCAGGATTTGAAAAAAATAAAGCAAATGGATCAGATGGTGCGTAACACCCTAGGAGAAAAACTTGATATAGATAATCCTATTTCAATAGTAGACTCTACATTTGCTATTTATGAATTTCCAGAAAAAAGTATTTCACAATTAAAAAACATCCCTTCTCACCCTCCAATTAATGGCTTCATTAGTAAGCACATTAGCAGCGTTGGAAATTTTTTAAAAGATACTCATTACGGTATTGATATTGTTGCAAATGATGGCGATCCGGTAATGGCTGCGGCTAAAGGCGTTGTAGTTTTTTCAGGTTGGAATTATGAATATGGGAATATGGTTATTCTTTACCATGGTGATAACTATTTTACGCATTATGGGCACAATAAAAAGAATCTAAAATATCAGCTTGATATTGTTGAGAAAGGTGAGGTTATTGCTTTAGTTGGTAGCTCAGGAATCTCCTCTGGCCCTCATTTACATTTTGAGATATGGAGGGAATTTAAACCTGTAGATCCGCTGTTATATTTTCCTGAATATTCAGCCAGTGATTTGACATTTTAGTATGATAAATAAAAAAAATAAAAATATTCAGACAATGATCGGTCTAGATATGGTAGTTGATGGATCAGTGCAATTAGAGAACGGTATTATTGTTTATGGCCAAATTAACGGGAGCGTAAATACAAAAGGCCCTGTAAGGTTGGCAAAAAATGCTTTTGTTAAGGGAGATGTTATTGGAAGTGACATCCGTATTGCAGGTATAGTTGAAGGTAATATTTCTTCATTGGGACAAGTGACCTTACTTAAAACATGTAGGGTAAAAGGTGATATCACCTACAAAAAACTAGTAGTTGAGGATGGGGCTAAATTTGAAGGAAAATGTGAAATCGTTATGGAGAAATCTAATATTTCATAGGTTAATATTTTTTTGAAACGTTCCAAAAAGAACAATAAATCAATATTGAGCTCATACTTATCCTTTCAAAAAGTTCTAAGTCAAGCCGGTCCTGCCGCTAATGCTTCGTATAGCCTTATAGCTTCGATTTTGTTATTTATTTTTAGCGGTTTGTACATTGATAATCACTTTGATATTTCTCCCGCTGGAGTAATCACAGGTATGGTTTTAGGATTAGTTGTTGGTTTCTATCAGATGGTAAAGGCTGTAAAGTATAAAAGTAAGAAATACCTAAAATGATTTTTGTGTGGTTTTTTTCAAAATTTAATCTTTTTAGTTTTCCCAAATATAAGTTTTTATTAGATGTTGAAAGAGAATTTTACCGTTTTATAATGCATTCTTTTTGAGTAAAATCGCCAGCAATTAATCAATAAAAAATATAATAAATACAAATGTTTCTTATTTTAAACTTGTACAAAATTATTACTTGAAAATATAGATGATACCTTCTCAAACCATTGAAGGCCCCAAAACTGTCATGGAAAAAGTAGGGCCAAATATTATTTCTCATGTTTCAAATACTTACAATCATCCAAAATATCCTGAAATAATCAAGTTAGAGCCAATTATGGGGATTGATTTCTCAGTTACAAAACATGTTTTAATATTATGGATTGTAGCGATAATCGTATCTGTTTCTATCATTATACCTATCAGAAAATATTTATCTAGTGGTAGTTTGGTTCCTTCTGGATGGGTGAACATGATTGAGGCAATAGTCAAATTAATTAGAGATTCTATTGCCAAACCTAATGTGGGTGAAAAATGGGTAATGACATGGGCGCCTGTTTTGCTTACGTTTTTCTTTTTCATCTTATTTGCAAACGGTATTGGATTAGTTCCAATTTTTGATGTGCTTGGATTAATCAATCGCTTCCTACTAGGTGTACCGTACTCTGACAAATATAATACTATTAATACCATACTTAATGGTGGAGTAACTGCTACTGCTAATTTTAATGTAACAGGTGCTCTGGCCACTATCACGTTTTTCTCGATAATGATTGCTGGTATAATGGCGCACGGATTTGTCAAGCATTGGAAGAACCTAGTGCCTCATGGTCTAGCATGGCCAGTATACATAATTTTAATACCCATCGAAGTGATGGGTCTTTTTGTAAAGCCATTTGCATTAACCATGCGTTTGGCTGCGAACATGACAGGAGGTCATATAGCTCTACTTGCCCTTCTTTCCCTCATGGCTATTTTTGGAGAATTGTTTAGTAGTGCAGCAGCAGGTATCGGTGTCTCGCTAGTCGCCATTCCTATGGCAGCTGCTATCGCAGGTTTAGAAGTTATTGTTGTTCTTGTACAGGCTTATGTTTTTACCTTATTGACAGCTGTATTTATCGGAATGGCAATTCACGTACATCATTAAATAAAAAAAAAGGAAAAAAAAATGGAAGCAACTACACTTATCCCTCTTGGAATGGGTTTGATCGTTTTAGGTGCAGCCCTAGGGATCGGAAAATTTGCGTCTGCTGCGGCTGAAAGTATTGCACGTCAGCCAGAAGCTGCAGACAAGATTACAGGTGCTATAAACTTGCCACTATTTCTTCTTGAAGGTGTTGCAATTTTAGCAGAGGTATTCACTTTCTTAATACTTATTCTTGGATAGTTTTTGTAGATGGCAAACAAGAAAGAGAACTATCAAGAAACTACTTTATCTTCTGTCAAAGAAGCACAGGGTAGCAAGCCAAATCCATTAGTTCAATTGGATCCAGGTCTATTTATATGGACCATTTTGACATTCCTGTTGTTATATTTTGTTCTGGCAAAATTTGCATGGAAGCCGCTATTAAAGGCACTAGAAAGCAGAGAAAACGATATTCAATCCTCTATTGAGGATGCAGAGAGAGCGAAAAATGAATTAGAAAATCTGAATCATGAAGCTGAAAAAATCATTGCGAAGGCTCGCTCAGATTCTCAGGAAATAAGGTCAGAGGCTAAAATTTCTGCTGAAAAAATAAAAGCAGAGATAAGATCTCAAGCTGAAAGTGATGCAAAAAAGATAAAGGATGATACAAACACCCAAATCCAAGTAGAAAAGGATAAAGCCATCTCTGAAATTAAACAAGAAGTAGTTTCTCTCACTATGATAGTAGCAGAGAAAGTTATTAGAAAGAATCTTTCGGCTGAGGACAATCAGCAGTTGATTGAGAAATCTATATTGGATTTAAAGAAGCATGAAGCAAAATCTTAATCCCAAAGTTATTGCAACAGGATTATTTAACGTCGCTGAACAAATTAATGCTCTAGATAGAGTTGAAGACTCTTTAAAATCACTTAATCATATCGTCATGAATAGTGGTCAGTTTCGTGTTTTAATTCAATCAAAAAAGATAAAGGGAAAATTAAAGGTAGAAATCCTCAATTCAGTTTTAGGAGAATTATCCCATCCTCTTGTAAATGAGGTAGTATCGTATCTTAAAGGTAGTGGCGCTGCCAATGAATTAAGGGAAATATCTAATTGCTTCGAATCTATCTATCAAAAGAAGAGCAATACAATCGAAGTCAGAGGAGTTGTTGCTAGTAAGATGAGCGATCGGCAAATTGAATCCTTTAAAATATCACTTGATAAAATTCTAGGCAAAAAAACCAAATTATCAATTGAAGTAGACCCCAGTCTAATTGGAGGAATTAAACTGCGGATTGATAACACCTTTTTGGACGCTTCTATTCACAACCAATTGCAGACACTTCGTAATGAACTACTGCAGACTTAATAATTTAGGAAATCATGGAAATAAAAACTGATCAATTAACACAATTACTTCGAGAGCAGATCGAAAGGCACGATGGCTCCGTTGATATCTCAGAAGTAGGAGAAGTGCTTGAAGTAGGAGACGGCGTTGCCCGTGTTTCAGGTCTTGAAAATGTAATGAGCTCCGAACTTGTCGAGCTACCAAATGGTGTGTTTGGTATGGCACTAAACCTTGAAGAAGATAATGTTGGTCTTGTATTATTTGGCGAATCTCGCCTTGTAAAAGAAGGTGACCTTGCGAAAAGAACAGGCAGAGTAGTTGAGGTTCCAGTCGGGGATGCGATGCTTGGAAGGGTAGTAAATCCACTTGGCCAGCCAATTGACGGTAAGGGCCCAATAAATACAGACCATTCATTGCCTATTGAGAGAAAAGCGTTAGGAGTAATGGCCAGATCTCCGGTTAATGAACCGCTTCAAACTGGAATCAAAGCTGTTGATAGTATGATTCCCATTGGAAGAGGGCAAAGAGAATTAATTATCGGTGACAGACAAACAGGGAAAACAGCGGTAGCAATTGATGCTATTATCAATCAAAAATATACTCACCATACTGATAACCCTGTCTATTGCATTTATGTAGCAATCGGGCAAAAGGCTTCTACCGTAGCTGCTCTTGTTAAAGAACTAGAGAGTAATGGTGCAATGGAATATACTACTGTTGTTGCAGCTAATGCTTCAGACCCTGCACCCATGCAATATATTGCACCATACGCCGGTGCTGCAATGGGCGAATTTTTTAGGGATAATGGAAAGCATGGATTAATTGTCTATGATGATTTGTCAAAACAGGCTGTTGCATATCGTCAAATGTCTCTGGTTTTGCGTCGTCCTCCTGGAAGAGAAGCATTTCCTGGGGATGTTTTTTATCTACATAGTCGCTTATTGGAGCGTGCATCAAAACTTTCTGAAGAACTTGGCGGCGGTTCTCTTACAGCACTTCCAATTATTGAAACACAGGAGGGAGATGTTTCTGCTTACATTCCAACAAATGTAATCTCAATTACTGATGGGCAAATTTATCTTGAGACCAACCTTTTTAATTCAGGAATAAGACCTGCAATCGATGTTGGTCTATCTGTCTCTAGAGTAGGTGGCAATGCCCAAATCAAAGCAATGAAATCTGTTGCTGGAACTTTGCGTTTAGACTTAGCTCAATATAGAGAGTTAGAGGCCTTCGCAAAATTTGGTTCTGATTTAGATAAGACGACGCTTTCTCAGCTTACAAGAGGAGAGAGGATGGTAGAGATACTAAAACAGAATCAGTATGTTCCGATGGATGTTGAAAAGCAAATTGCCATCATTTTTGCTGCCTCCAAGGGTCAGTTAGATGATTTGGATATTGAAGAAATATCTGATTTTGAGACTGGATTATTTGAATATCTTGATGCAAATGCATCAGATAGTCTTACTTCCATTACCAACGAAGGATCTATATCGGAAGAAACCGGAGAGAAGCTTGAAAAAGCAATCTCAGATTTCAAGGTAGGATTTAAAGCTTAGATCTTAATGGCAAACCTCAAAGATATACGCGACAGAATCAAGTCTGTCAAGAGCATACAGAAGGTTACAAAGGCGATGAAAATGGTTGCTGCAGCTAAAATGAGAAAAGCACAAGAGAGAATGGAGCAGGCGCGTCCATATTCGAATTCATTATCCGAAATCATTGAACATCTTTTACCGGACATAGATAGAGAATCTCTTACACTCTTACAGGTTCGTGAAATAAAACGGAAAGCTTATGTTGTAGTTTCTGCAGACCGAGGTCTAGCGGGAGCTTTCAATACTAATCTCTTAAAAATAGCCCAGAAGGAGATTGACGAATTTGGAAGAGAAAACGTAGATATCTTTTGTATCGGAAAAAAAGCTCGAGACCATTTCAACTACAGAAATTATAATGTCTTAGAGAGTCATATTGATTTTTGGGCTGAGATGGAATTTGAAAATGCAATGATGATTGGGAGAAGTGTAATAGATCATTTCACAAGTGGATCTGTTGATGAGATTCATGTAGTCTATAATTATTTTACAAATATTGCACAGCAGGAGGTCAAATCTGAAACCCTTCTACCATTATCATATGATGAGGGCGACTATACTGCTTCTGACCGTCTATATGAGCCTTCAAAAAAGGAACTGGTTGAAGTTCTGATTCCAAGACACCTTAATATTCAGATGTGGAAATATTTATTAGAATCATATGCAAGTGAGCAAGCTGCACGTATGCTTTCTATGGAGAATGCCACTTCAAATGCTCAGGATTTTATAAAAGATTTAACGTTACAATTCAATAAGGCAAGGCAGGCTGCGATAACAACAGAAATGTTAGAAATTGTTGGTGGAGCTGAGGCCTTAGGATAATAAAAAAGGATATCCATACTATGTTAAAAAATGGAAAAATTTCGCAGGTAATGGGCGCAGTTGTTGATGTTGTCTTTGAAGACGGTCATTTACCAGATATTTATAATGCATTGAAAGTTGACAGAGGAGAAAAGGAAACTCTTGTTTTAGAGGTAGCACAGCATCTGGGTGATTCTGTTGTTCGAACGGTTGCAATGGATACTACGGATGGATTAGTTCGTGGTCATGTTGTAGAAGATTCTGGCGAACCTATTTCTGTTCCTGTAGGAGAAAAAACTTTAGGACGCTTGTTTGATGTTTTAGGAAATACGATTGATCAAAAAGGTGACTGCAAAACTGAAAAAAGAAACCCTATTCACCGTCCTGCACCAAAACATGAAGATTTAGCTACCTCAACTGAAGCCCTCGTGACTGGTATCAAGGTCGTTGATCTTATGGAGCCTTATACTAGAGGAGGAAAGACTGGATTGTTTGGCGGTGCTGGAGTGGGGAAAACAGTTTTGATTCAAGAGTTAATCAGAAATATTGCTACGGAGCATGGCGGATACTCAGTATTTGCAGGAGTTGGAGAAAGAACCCGTGAGGGGAATGATCTATATGCTGAGATGACTGAATCAGGAGTTATTGATAAAACTACCATGGTATTTGGCCAAATGAATGAACCTCCAGGGGCACGTTTAAGAGTTGCTCTTAGTGGCTTGGCAATGGCAGAATTTTTTAGAGATGATGAAGGAAGAGACGTTCTACTTTTTATTGACAACATATTCCGTTTTACTCAAGCAGGTTCAGAAGTGTCTGCATTACTAGGTAGGATGCCATCTGCTGTAGGTTATCAGCCTACGCTGTCCACTGAAATGGGAGACTTACAGGAAAGAATCACTTCAACTAAAAAGGGATCAATTACTTCCGTTCAAGCTGTTTATGTTCCAGCAGATGATCTTACAGATCCAGCTCCAGCAACTGCATTTGCACACTTGGATGCAACAAGTGTTTTGGAGAGAAAAATCGCTGAGCTTGGAATATATCCTGCAGTTGATCCACTGGCATCAACATCTAGAATTTTAGATCCAAGAGTTATCGGAGAAAAACATTATAATGTTGCAAGAGAAGTTCAATCTGTTCTTCAACAGTACAAAGACCTTCAAGATATTATAGCTATTCTTGGAATGGATGAATTATCTGATAACGATAAGCTTACCGTTGCAAGAGCTAGGAAGATCCAAAAGTTCATGTCTCAACCGTTTTTTGTTGCTGAACAATTTACTGGTACGCCAGGAAGATATGTGAGTCTAGAGGATACAGTATCTGGGTTTGATGCCATCCTAAAAGGCGAGGTAGATGAGTTGCCAGAAAATGCATTTGCTTATGTAGGCACAATAGATGAAGCAATTGAAAAGCATAAAAAGTCGGCTGCCTAATGACTGCTTATAATGTAGAGATAGTAACACCAATCCGTGAGCTTAAATTTCAAGATGTTAGTTACTTACGATGTCCTGGTTTGGACGGCTCATTTGGCATCATGAGCAATCATCGCGAGGGGATTTTTGCATTATCAGTTGGTGAAATTAAGGTCTACCAAGATGGGAAAAATGAATACTACGCAACTGGAGAAGGATTTGCTGAAATTTATAATGATTCTGTAAAACTTCTTGTAGAATCTTTAGAAAAATCAAATGAAATTGATTCTAATCGAGCTAAAAACTCTCTTCAAAGAGCAAAGCAAAGGAAAACTGAACAAAATTCTGAAATTAATGATGCTAGAGTTGAAGCATCCTTGACTCGTGCCCTGAACCGTTTGAGAGTATCAAAAAGGTAATCATTAATTCAATTTCAATTATCAAAACCACTTGTAATTTAAAATTGGTTTTTTTATAAAAATTTTAATTAAATATGTTTAAACGCACACATAATTGTGGAGATCTTCGGTCTTCAGAAATAGATAACAAAGTAATATTGAATGGATGGGTCAATAAAGTTCGGCTGCATGGACAAGTTGTTTTTATTGATTTACGCGATAGATATGGTAAAACACAGATTGTTTTTAATTCTGATAATTACGTTGGTGAATTTGAAGAAATAAAGAAAATATCCATGGAAGATGTTTTATCTGTAAAAGGCTTAGTAAGACCAAGAATTGAGTCGGCAGTAAATCTCAATTTATCAACTGGTGAGATTGAGGTTCTTGTTTATGAGTTTACTATGCTTAATGAATCAGCTACCTTACCATTCATGCTGGACAATCGAGATAATGCTGAAGAGAATTTAAGATTAAAATATCGTTATCTCGAATTGAGGATGGAAGAACTTCAAAAAAACTTACTGATACGACACAAAGCATACCAAGCAACTAGAAGTTTTTTATCAGAAAACCAATTTGTGGAGGTTGAAACTCCTGTTTTAATGAAATCAACTCCAGAAGGTGCCCGAGATTATTTGGTGCCAAGCAGGGTGCACAGAGGTAAATTTTATGCGTTGCCGCAATCCCCACAAATTTATAAACAGATTCTAATGATTGCTGGATATGATCGATATTTTCAGATTGTCAAATGTTTTAGAGATGAAGACCTAAGAGCTGATAGGCAACCAGAGTTTACTCAAATAGATATAGAGATGTCATTTGTAGACGAGGAAGATATATTCAATTATATGGAAGGATTAACAAAACATATATTTAAAACTATCTCAAATATTAATCTACCTGATTCTTTTCCAAGAATTACTTACCAAGAAGCAATGGAAACATACGGTTCAGATAAACCCGATTTAAGATATGGCCTTAAACTAATTGATCTTAAACATTATACTGATGTTTCAGATTTTAAAGCATTCAGCTCCGTAGAAAGAGTCAAAGGGATCATTGTGAATGGTGGTGAAAAATATTCAAGGAAAATGATTGATCAGTTAACTAATGTAGTAAAAAAATATAAGGCCAAGGGCTTGGCTTGGATGAGATTGAAAGATGGTTCTTTTGATGCAGGTATATCAAAGTTTTTTTCTGCTGATTTGCAAGAAAAGATGCAAAATGAACTGGATATTGAAAACGGTGACATTCTTTTTATGGTTGGAGATAAATCAAAAATTGTACTAAATGCTTTAGGACATTTAAGAATTGAAATCGCTAAGAGAGATGACTTAATCAATACGAGCAAATACTATCCGATTTGGGTAACAGAATTCCCTATGTTTGAATATGATAATGATAATGAGCGTTATACAGCAATGCACCATCCATTTACTGCTCCTAAAGAGGAGGATATAAACCTATTAGATACAGATCCATCGCGGTCTCTAAGTAGAGGATATGATTTAACTATGAATGGATATGAAATTGCTGGCGGATCTATTAGGATCCATAACCCTAAGCTTCAAGAAAAAATATTTTCACTTTTAGGGCTCAGTAAGCAAGACGCTATAGAAAAATTTGGATTTTTAGTAGAGGCTCTTTCTTATGGTACACCACCGCATGGCGGTATTGCATTTGGATTTGATAGGCTTGTGATGTTATTAGCTCGAACAGAAAACATTCGCGATGTAATTGCCTTTCCAAAAACTACTTCTGCAACATCATTGATGGATGAAAGCCCTAGTAATGTAAGCGATTCTCAACTAAAAGAGTTAGGAATTATAATAAACAACTCAAAAAAATAAAAAGTTATTTTTTTATGCGTTTAGGTTTAACAAGAACTAAAAAAATATAGGATGCTAATCCCACTGAGTTGAAAATCATACACATTACCATTATTTGATATCGAGCGGCTATTAATGGTGATGTGCCTGATAAGATTTGTCCTGTCATCATACCGGGTAGTGAAACCAGTCCAACAGCAAAGAGAGAATTTATAATTGGAATTAAAGAGGCTTTAAAAGCAATTTTTTTTGCATCATCAAATCTAATGCCTTTATCAATTTCCGCTTGTAATCTTTCAGCGGCAAGGCTGATGCCATTCATAGCACTGGAGAAAATCATTCCTGCTAAAGGGATCACAATTCTTGGTCTGTACCAAGGATCTAATTGTAATAGTAATTGTGTGACGATAAATAAAATTACACCACCTCCAAGGGCTATGGCAATAATGGCATATTTTAATAAATTAATTCTTTTCTTATTTAGGATTCGTAATGCAATCCAACTTGCTAATACAACCATTGATATTAAAATACATAAAACTACTAGTGAGCTATTGGAATCGAAAATATAAGATAAGAAATATCCTATTATAATTAATTGCCCTAACATTCTTCCGAGAGCATATAAAGAATTTTTCCATTCAAGAGACCATGAGTAGATGATGAAAGACAGTATTCCTGAAGGGATAAAAATAATTAATAACCGTGTAAATGGTATGGACGTTAGCGCTTCATCCATAGAGCGCTTTTTCTGGCATAAATCTACAGTTTGATACCATAATGAGATAAAATAAATATTGTTAATAAATAGAAAGCAATAGTTAAAATAATTGCAATTATTAAACTATACCAAAAATTGAAACCAATATTAATTAAAACAGGTATCGATAGAAAAAGTGTTAAGGATGGTATAACCATCCAAAAGATACTAGTGGATAAATTTTTTATTTTTTCAATATCCCTTGAATCGATGTAAAGCCATATCATTGATAGAATAGATATAAGGGGAATTGATGCTATAAGTCCCCCTATAAAACTATTTTTTTTTGATATCTCTGATACTAAAGTAATTATACCAGAAGAGATTATTACTTTCAAAATAACATATTTCATCTTCACATTTTTATTAAAATTTTTTAACTAATTGTCAAACTATATCTTTAACATGAAGCTCAACGGTTCTAATCAGGTCATGTCTACTATAACAATAAGATTTTGAATAAATAAGAACTCCTGTATTAAAATTAATTAGTTTAATTATCACATAAAATCTGCATTGTGAAGATTCTACTTCATTCCACTCTTCTATCTATCTGGCATATGTTGTAACTGTAGATTTTTGTGATTGATCTTCTGCTGATTTTTAATTTTATCTTTTTTTTTTGAGAATTGTTTAAATATAGTTCTTTTAAAGCTCTTATCCTCCTTTGTTAAGGGGAAAAAAGTATTTTAGAATTTATAAATTCAGTAATCATTAAAGATAAATTCATCTTTTCTTTTTTTAACAAAATATTATCAATGCAAATAGATAGAAGGCAAATAGGGTCATAATTATTTTTTTATAAAAGTTTTAAATTATGTTACTCAAAAAGAATTAGTTCATCTTTTAAAAGAGATTCGGCTTTTTTTTGATAAAAAAAGTTATCAGCCATAATCTCTGGATATTTATTTAAATCTGTTTCTAATACTTTTTTTAGAGTAATATGAAAATTTTCTCGGTCGCCTGCTTTTTGATAATAAAATTGCGATATTAATACTTTATTACCAAGGTACTCAGGATTAGCTGCTATTGCTTGATCAAAATAAGTTTTTGATTGAGAAAGTTCAATGCCAGGTATCCTTGTGTATAATAATCCAAAAAATCTATAAGGACCGCTAAAATTAAAACCAGGATCAAGGCTAATTACCCGGTACATTATTACTTCAAGTAATTCCCGATGTTTAATCCTCTCCAAAACAGGCTGATTATTTAAATACATGCCTAGATTAACAGCCCACCAATATAAACCAGGGACTAATGATAGTGGTGCACCGGCTATTGCTGATAATAATCTGAATGCACTATCACCCTTTGATGATATGTATATTGGAATAAAGTCCTCATGAGCCATGAC
The DNA here is from genome assembly GCA_902602795.1 of uncultured Fidelibacterota bacterium. Taxonomy (GTDB): domain Bacteria; phylum Fidelibacterota; class Marinisomatia; order Marinisomatales; family UBA1611. The sequence continues at coordinate 19,329 of CACKSF010000011.1, read as the reverse complement.
AGCTTTTTTACATGAGAGGCTTCCTTGCAAAAAAAGTGAATCTTGTATCTGGATATTCTTTTCAAAAAAATATCCTCTTGTAAAAGAGATTTGGCTATACAAAATAGACAGATCAAAATCATTTTCGCGTTGTCTATGTGCGAGATTAATGAAATGTTCAGCTTTGTCCAATGCTAATGAATCTAGTCTTTGATCCCATAATAGCTTTCCTTGGACAATTAGATAATCAATATTTTGAATTTTTGCCTTTGGATGAGTACTGTTTGTTACGCAGCTTATTCCAAATCCAAATAAAAAACAAAATGACAATACATTTAGTATATGTTTTGAATATAATATAATTATTAAACCTAATTTTTAGGTATGAAATTAAATGATAAATAGAATTTTGGAAAAGATCATTAAAATTAAATCTATAGATCTAGTATCTATACTAGGTGTTGCAGATTGCAACCTTAAACTGATTCAATCAGTAATACCTATAAATATTATAGCTCGTGGGCACAAAATAAAAATTATAGGTAGTAAAAGCAATGTTAGCCAAGTAAATCAAATCTTTAATGAAATGATTGAAACTTTAAAAAGTAAAGGAGGTTTAAAAATAAGTGATGTGAAAAATTTAATATCAATGATTAAAGTAAAAGACAATTATAATAATAAACAAGAAATCAACTCTAAATACATTATATGTTATGCTAAAAAAGGTACAGTAACCCCAAAAACAGATGGTCAGATTAGGTATTGTAAAACTGTAAATAATAATGATGTTGTTTTTTGTAATGGACCAGCGGGGACTGGGAAAACTTTTCTTGCTGTATGCTTTGCAATCTCAGCATTAGAACATGATTTAATTGATAAGATTGTCCTATGTCGGCCTGCAGTAGAAGCAGGAGAAAATTTAGGGTTCTTACCTGGAGACCTTAAAGATAAAGTGGATCCGTATTTAGCACCATTGTACGATGCATTAAATATTTTATATGATGAAAAAAAATTAATTAAATTATTAGAATCTAAGATAATTGAGATTGTCCCTTTAGCTTATATGAGAGGTAGAACACTTGATAACTCTTTCATGATTTTAGATGAGGCTCAAAATTCAACGATTACACAAATGAAAATGTTTTTGACCAGATTAGGAGTCGGATCAAAATCTATTATCACAGGTGATGTTACACAGATTGATCTAAAATCTAAAAAAGAATCTGGCCTCATACAGGTTGCTAAGATCTTAAGAGATATTAAAGGTATAGGTTTTACAAATTTAAATCAAGATGATGTTGTAAGGCATCCTCTTGTTAAAAAGATTATTGAAGCTTACGATAGACTTTAAATTATTAAATATGCAAATTAATTATTCAAATAAAGTTTATTATTTATAATTATAATCTGAGATAAAAGATGAAATAGTAATGAATTCAAATTCAGTAATCCTCAAAGCTAAACGTACTCCCATAGGATCTTTTCAGGGCAATCTTTCCTCATTTTCAGCATCTGAATTAGCATCATTTGTCATCCAAGATATTCTTAAAGATAATAGATTAGATCGAAGTTTAATAAATGAAATAATTATTGGTAACGTTTTATCTGCGGGGCAAGGTCAGGCCCCTGCTCGACAAGCTGCATTAAAGGGAGGATGTGAAAATTCTATTGAAGCTTTAACTATAAATAAGATGTGTGGCTCAGGTTTAAAAGCTATAATGCTAGCAGATCAAGCTATTCGATGCGGCGATGCGGATATAATACTTGCAGGGGGAATGGAAAGTATGTCTAATGCTCCTCATTTACTAATAAATTCTAGAAAGGGTACCAGATTAGGCCATACCAAAGCTGTTGATAGTTTGATTCATGATGGGTTATGGGATGCCTACACTGAACAGCACATGGGAAGTTGTGCAGAATTATTAGTATCTAAGCGAGGCTATAGTAGGAAGGCTCAAGATAGCTTTGCTATTAAATCGTATTCAAAAGCTTTGAATGCAAGCGCAAAGAGTATTTTTAAAAATGAGATTGTCTCAATATCACTTACTGATCGGAAAGGAAATAACACATTAATACAAGAAGATGAAGAGCCCTCTAGGGCAGAGTTAGAGAAAATACCTCAACTAAAAGCTGCCTTTGATAAAAAAGGAACTATAACAGCTGCAAATGCTTCAAAACTTAATGATGGTGCTGCAGTTCTATTAATTACAAATGAGTTAATGGCAGAAAAATTAGGTATAAAGCCTTTAGCAAAAATTGTGGCACATGCGTCAGTAGCTCATGAACCGGAATGGTTTACTTCTGCACCAGGTAAAGCGATCACTAAAGTATTAGTAAAAGCAAATATGCCAAGTGAAAAAATTGATTTATGGGAAATAAATGAAGCTTTTGCAGCCGTAACAATGGCTGTAATAGATGACTTTAAAATTTCTTCTGAAAAAGTAAATATCTATGGAGGTGCTGTTGCTTTAGGACATCCGATAGGAGCTTCAGGAGCAAGAATATTGACTACATTACTTAATGGAATGGAAAATAAAAAAGTTAAAAATGGTTTAGCGACGATATGTATTGGTGGAGGTGAAGCTTCTGCTATAATTATAGAAAAATACGATTAATTTTTTAACTATAAAAAAAATAAAAAAAAACATGGGAGTTGTTCAAAGCAAAATTAGAAATAGTTTCAATTAGTAGAAAGACTGGCAAGGGTTTTTTGGAAAAAATAAATAAAGAAAGTTAGTTTGCTAAATTATTTAACCCAGAAATTGTTTTTAATTTTACAGAAACTATGGTTACATTAGAAAGAATTAAGTGAAAAAATCTAAAAGGGAGTTAAAGATTACTAAAACTTATGGAGGAACCTCCAAAATTCAAGAATTATTAATATCAAGGGAAATAAATAAATGCCTTTAAAAAAAGCAATGGTTGACTGGGATTCTTTGGGTTTTAATTTTTTAGAAACTCGTAGTATGTATAGTGCTAATTGTAATGTTGGAGAAGATTGGGAAAATGGATCTTTAATTCCTTTCGGAAATATAGAACTATCTCCTGCTGCTGTTGTTCTAAACTATGGACAAGGAGTCTTTGAAGGCACAAAAGCATTTCAGACTTGTGATGAAAGAATAGTATTATTTAGAATAGATCAAAATGCGAGAAGACTTGCCTGGTCAACAGAAAGACTTTGTATTCCAAAAGTGAAACCTGATTTTTTTATCAATGCTGTTTTTGAAACGGTAAAAGATAACCTTGATTTCGTTCCTCCTTACGGGAAAGGAAGTATGTATATACGACCTATTGTTTGGGGTGTATCTCCCGCTTTAGGTGTTGGTCCGGCGATAGATTATAGATTTATGATATATGTTTCTCCAGTAGGACCTTATTTTAAGGGAAATCTAAAATTTTTGAATTTGAAAATTGAAACCAATTTTCATCGAGCAGCGTCAAAAGGTATTGGAAATGCTAAGGCAATAGGTAATTATTCTGCTTCCTTATTTCCCCTAGCAAAAGCTAAAAAAGAGGGTTTCGATGAAGTGATTTATTTAGATTCTGTTTCCGAAGATCGAATTGAAGAAATAGGCTCAGCTAATTTATTTGTTTATCATGATGGGATCCTCAAAACTCCAAAAGTTAGTGGATCTATTCTTAAAGGTGTAACCAGAGATTCGGTTTGTAAAATTTCCTCTGATATTTTAGGTATGAAAGTTGAAGAAACTGATGTCTTTCTGAAAGATCTTTTTGAAGCAAAAGAGGTTTTTTGCACTGGCACAGCAGTTCAAATTACCCCTGTAGGTAGAATATCATATAAGAATAAAGTTTATAAGTATTATGATGGTAATTTGGGGCCAATAACAAAAAAAATAAAAGAAACCCTAACTAAAATTCAAAGAGGAGAGATGAACGATCCTTTTGGATGGCTGTCTCCTGTAAGCGTCTAAAAATATATTAAACAGAAAAGAAATAGCATCAGTATTTTAGAATATGGATTTTAGAGGATTTGAGGAAATTGTACTTTACATAAATAGTGAATCAAGTTTAAATGTAATCAATATAATGATTAAAGTGACAATTTATTCTGAAATAGGAAAATGGTTAATGTGGGATTTTGAATCATTTTTCAGCATTAAAGGTCTTGGATAAAAGATTGATAGGTATCGCTAAAATAAAAATATCTATAATCAAAAAAGATGTGATTTTTAGCAGTGGGAAAAGATAATATACATTCACGTAGAGCTGCGAGGCAGTGTGTTTTGGAGGCATTATTTGCTTATCATTTTTCAAAAAATGATACTATTGATCAATTATTAATTAATAACCCTGGATTAAAAAAGAACTATGATTTTATTAAATCTCTTTTTGACTTTGTTCTTAAGAATATGAAATGGACAGAAGACATCATTAAGTCTAATCTTGATAATTGGGAGATTGATCGCGTCGCGCAGATTGATAAAATTTTATTGAAAATGGGGATTTGTGAAATTTATTTCATTGACAATATCCCTCCTAAGGTTACAATAAGTGAGATGGTAGAAATAGCAAAAATTTATAGCACTGATGAAAGTCCCGTTTTCATTAATGGTATTCTTGATGCGGTTTTTAAAAATTATATAAAGGAAAATAAAAATAGGCATTAAAAATGATCTTGTCAAAACTATTTGGTACAAAATCTGAACGTGAAATAAAAAAATTGTCTACGGAAGTAGATAAAGTAAATCATTCTTATAAATTATTTTCTGAAAAATCAGATAAAGACCTAATAAATAAGACAAAAGAATTAAGAGATTTTATTATAAGCACTCGCTCTGAAAAAATAGAACTGGTTAAAGAAATTACTGAAAAGAAAATACGAGATGAAAAAATTTTAAAAGCTGAGCAAGGTGCTTTAGATTTGATTATGACAGAAGCTTTTGCTATTATAAAAGTAATATGTGAAAGAATGTGTGGCGAATCTTGGATTGTTTCTGGGCAGAAGGTAACATGGAATATGATACCTTATGATGTTCAAATTTTAGGAGCAGTTATTCTTCATAAGGGTAAAGTTGCAGAAATGAAAACAGGCGAAGGTAAAACATTGGTTGCAACAATGCCTATATATTTAAATGCTTTAACAGGACGTGGAGTTCACGTTATTACTGTTAATGATTATCTTGCTCAAAGGGATGCAGAGTGGATGGGAGAGGTTTATAAAAGATTAGGCCTGACTGTTGGTTATATTTTAAACTCTATGGATAATGCGAAAAGAAGAGAAATGTATAGCCGAGATATTACGTATGGCACAAATAATGAGTTTGGATTTGATTATTTAAGGGATAATATGGCTTTACAGTCTGAAGAAAAAGTACAGAGAGGACATTCATTTGCTATTGTTGATGAAGTAGATAGTGTCTTGATAGATGAAGCGCGTACTCCACTTATTATATCAGGTGCAGTTGACACACCAGTTGATGAAACTTTTACAAAACTAAAACCTGGCGTTCAAAATTTAGTCAAGAAACAGACTTTGTTAGTTTCTGATTTTGTGAAAGAAGCAAGAAAATATATTGATCAGGAAGATGATGAAAAAGCTGGTCTTAAACTATTGCAGGCTCAACGAGGAATGCCTAAGCATCGTCAAGTTATGAAGATATTTCAAGAAACTGGAATGTTAAAGTTAGCTCAAGAAACTGAATCTATATACACTCGCGATAAAAAAATGCATGAAGTCGATGATGAATTATACTTTGCAGTTGAAGAGAAAAGTCATGTTATGGATATTACGGAGAAAGGAAGGAATTTACTTTCTCCGGATAATCCAGATACTTTCATCATACCAGATCTTGGAGAATTATTATTAGAGGTAGAAGAACGTAATAGTTTATCAGATAAAGAAGTAGAATTTGAAAAAGAGAAAGCTCACCAATTACACGCTGAAAGAAGTAGCACGATCCATAATTTTAATCAACTATTGAGGGCATACACGCTGTATGAGAAAGATGTTGAATATGTTTTACAGGATGGAAAGGTAATGATTGTAGATGAGTTTACTGGGCGCGTATTGCCTGGAAGAAGATATTCCGATGGGTTACACCAAGCTCTTGAGGCAAAAGAAAACGTACGAATTGAGAGGGAAACTCAGACATTAGCAACAATTACTGTACAAAATTATTTTCGCTTATATGATAAACTTGCAGGAATGACAGGCACTGCTGAGACTGAAGCTGAGGAGCTTGGTTCTATATATGGATTAGATGTTACAGTAATACCAACTCATAGGCCCATATCCAGAGTTGACCGAGATGATCTTGTTTATAAGACGAAGCGCGAAAAATATAATGCTGTTATTGAAGAAATTTCTGATTGTCATAAAAAAGGACAACCTATTTTAGTTGGAACAATTTCTGTAGAAATATCTGAGCTTTTATCTCGGATGTTAAAACGAAGGAGTATTCCTCACAATGTTTTAAATGCAAAGCAGCATAAAAGTGAGGCAGATGTTGTCGCAAGAGCAGGTCAAAAAAGCGCAGTAACTATCGCCACCAATATGGCTGGACGAGGGACTGATATTAAACTAGCTGAGGGTGTTAAAGATCTTGGAGGTTTACATATCATTGGCACTGAAAGACATGAATCCAGAAGAATTGATTTACAACTTCGTGGTAGGAGTGGTAGGCAGGGCGATCCAGGTTCTTCGAGATTTTATTTATCTCTAGAAGATGACCTTATGAGGCTTTTTAGCTCTGACAGAGTTGCTTCTATTATGGATCGAATGGGTATTGAAGAAGGTGAGGTAATTTCTGCAGGGATGGTTACAAGGGCAATCTCAGGTGCCCAGAAAAAGGTTGAAGTAAGAAACTTTGGTATTAGGAAACATTTGTTAGAATACGATGATGTAATGAATCAACAGAGGCAAGTGGTATACGATATAAGGAACCAGGCATTGTCAGGAAATAATATGCGTGAATCTGTTTACCAGGTATTAGATGACTTTATTTTTGAGGAAATTAACTCTCAGGCTGATGTGGGAACTTCGGATATTTGGGACTGGGAACATTTAAAACAACGTTTTGCTTCACACATAATGGTTGACGTATCCTATGAAAAAATAAACAAAGATCTTGATGAGGTTGATAATAATGAAAAAATTGTTGATTGGATTCTAACAAAAGCCAAATCTATATACAAAACAAGGGAAGATCTTATCCCTGAGCAAGTTATTAGAGGTTTTGAGCGTTTTGTAATGCTCAGAACTATAGATGAAAAATGGAAAGATCATCTTTATGCAATGGATCAATTAAGGGAAGGAATAAATCTCCGTGCCTATGGTCAGAAAAATCCATTGCTTGAGTACAAATCAGAGGGATTTAAAATGTTCCAAGAGATGATGGGAGATATGAGCGCAATTACAATACAAAGGTTGTTTAGAACGAAGCTTCAAGGAATGGAGGAATCTTCAACAACAAGAAATCCAGTAATGAGGAATATGGAAACTTCTCATAAAGATACTACTGGGATGGGATTAAAGGGAATAGATACCAAACAAGTTACCAATCAACCTAGTCAGGTAAGATCTCCTTTAAAAGTAGATCCAAAAATGGGGCGTAATCAGAAAATTATAGTGCAGGGACCGGATGGAGAAAAAGTTGAGATTAAATACAAAAAATTACAAAGCTACTTAAATAAAGGATTTATACAGGTTTAAAGTGAAAAATAAAAATTTTTTCACTAAAGCTATTCATGTAGGCAATGCCCCAGATGAGGAAACTGGAGCTGTTACATCTCCTATTCATTTCTCATCTACATTTAAGCAAAATGAGGTAGGCGTTCATAATGGCTATGATTATTCTAGGGCGGGAAACCCCACAAGAGAAAGATTTGAAAAAAATATTTGCTCTTTAGAAGACGCTAGTTATGGAATTGCTTTTTCTAGTGGTATGGCTTCGATTACAGCATTATTTCAAACGATGAGTAGCGGAGATCATGTTATTATAGGAAGGAATGTTTATGGGGGTACCTATCGCATGGTAACTCAAGTATTATCTAATCATGGCTTTGAGTTTGATTTTGTAGATACTAGGTCATTAAATGAAGTAGAATCTATGATTAAAACAAATACAAAATGGGTTTTTGCTGAGACTCCAACTAATCCGCTTCTAGAACTATGCGACATTAGAGCATTATCCAACCTATCTAAATCAAATGGATTAAAATTAGCAATAGATAATACTTTTATGAGCCCATATGGGCAGAGCCCAATTGGCCTTGGTGCGGATGTGGTAATGCATAGTGCTACTAAATTTATTGGAGGTCATAGTGATCTTATAGCTGGTGTTTTAATAACTAATGATAGCGTACTTGCTGAAAACCTTTATTTTATTCAGAAATCAGGTGGAGCAATTTTAAGTCCTTTTGATTCCTGGCTTCTGCTTAGAAGTACGAAAACTTTAGCGTTAAGATTTCAGAGGCATTCTGACAACGCAATGGCAATAGCTAAAACTTTACAAGACTTTTCAAGAGTAAAATCAGTTCTTTATCCTGGCTTGCAAAGCCATAATCAATATGATCTTGCAACAAAGCAGCAAAAAAATCCAATGGGTAAATCTATCTATGGATCAATAATTTCTTTTGAATGTCAAACAAAAAGAATGCGTGACCTTTTTTTAGAAAAAATTAAATTGTTTACATTAGCAGAAAGTCTTGGGGGTGTTGAAAGTCTTGTTTGTACTCCGTATGATATGACTCATGCTTCAGTACCTGCTAGGATAAAAAAATCGATGGGATTATCACCAAATCTAGTTAGACTGTCTGTTGGTATTGAATATTTAGAAGATCTTATTAATGATTTAGCTCAAGCATTGGATGAATAATTTATGAGTGAATTATCGGCAGAAAATCGTTATTTTATATATAGTTTTAGCGCTTAAAACTCTAAAGTAGTAAAATCATAGTAAAATTTTAATATATCATATTTGATATTTCAGGAGAATAAAATGGTACCCGGATTCAAATTTTTGTTTCAAATAATATTTTTTGCAATCGCGTCTAATATAGCTTTATCAGAAGTCACTGTTTCGTTAGGCAATGTTAGTGTTGATGGATACACAGAAGATATAGTTGTGCCAGTTACTGTATCAAACCCTACTGAATCTGTTGGAGGTTTTCAATTTGATGTAATGGCAATGCCAACAATTATAAATCTTTCAGGCGTAAGCCCTAGCAATGAAAATGACTTTTCTGCAGATTTTAATGTTTTTGATGATGGCTCTGCTAGAATTATTTTTTATACAAATACGGGCAATGGTGTTCCTTCCGGAGGTGAAGATATTCTTCTGAATCTTCACTACAATGGAGAGGATGTCCTTTCATCATTAGTAGAACTTGAGGCTTACGACCTAACAGTAAGTAATTCAGGCGGAGACGTTATTGCTGGAGACTTAATTAATGGGTCTATTACCATAGGTAATGTCGTATATTTTTCAAGCGACACTCCTGACACAGGAGATGTTTTAGATCAGGTTTCTATTGACGTTAGTCTACAAAACTCAAGTTCAGTAGGAGGTGTTCAGTTTGATATGTATGACACTCCTAATTATTTAGATGTGGTTAGCTTTACCACAACTGATCGTACGAATGGTTTTCAAATTGATTTTAATGAATTAGCTAATGGTGCTACTAGAGTTATACTCTATAGTCCTGACAATCAAAATATTTCATCAGGGTCAGGTCCTATTGCTAATATGGAAATGGTAATACATGATAATGCCTACAACTCTAATGTTGGAGTTAATTTTGAAAACATTACGATAACCGATGACATTGGAGGTTCTTATTTTGTTGCTGGAGTTGATTCTGGTACTGTTACGGTAACGCCAGGGTACATTGAAGAGCCTCATAACCTTCAAGCGCAAGATGGTATGGATGCACAAGTTTTACTTAGTTGGGATCCTCCTTATGGGCCTATCCCTTCAGATTTTGAACAGGATTTTGAAGAAGGCGTAATTCCTGAAGATTGGATAGCGACAACCAATTCTGCTCAAGGTTGGTTTATAACACAAGATGGATCTAGTGCGTTTTGGGCTGTTCCGTCTCATACTTGGTATATGTGTTCCAATGATGATATGGCTGATGATGATGGTTCCGTGGATTACTTAATAACTCCAGGTTTAAATGTGAGCGGTGCTCAAATGATAACTCTAAATTTTGCATCTTATTATGATGGAGCATATGGTCAGACTGCGCATATTATGGTTAGTACTGACGGTGTAAATTTCACTGAAGTAGGAACGATAGACCCTAATCCTGAATGGGTCATAGAAACAGTTGATCTTTCAGAATATGCAGGTGTGCCAAATCTACATGTTGTATTTCATTCTAATGATAATGGTGCCTGGGCATCTGGATGGGCAGTTGATGACGTTTTCATTACTTTTGCTGCTAGAGATATAGATCGCTTAGTGCATTATGAGCTTACTGAACTAGGACAATGGGCGCTTTCAGCTCCTAAGGATGAGGTCATCTCTCGTTATGGAGGTGGTGTGCCTCACAACTTAAAAGTAAATATTGATGAGCCCATTTTGACCCAAAATAGACCTGTAGATTTAGATGCATTTAAAGTATATAGATCCTTAAATAACTCTACAGGTTTCCAAGAGATTGCTGAAGTTGGAGCAAACGTTACTTCTTATCTTGATGAAGACGTAGTTAATAGCACTACATATTATTATTACGTTACTGCAATTTATCCAGATGGATCAGAATCTGGTCCAACGGCTACTATTTCTGCTACCCCTGTTGAGTGGGTTGAATTATGGATGGATGATGGTGCTTCACTTTCAGGTCAAATGGATACTATTGATTTTTATATAAATAATGAATCTGATTTGGGCCTTTTTTATTTTGAAATAATGGATTATCCAGATGTAATGAATAGTTTAAATATTTTAACAACTGAAAGGACTTCAAATTGGGCACTTGAAATTGCAGACCAAGGAGATGGAACAATTGCAATTACTGGTATTAGTGTTGGAACTCCTCTATATCCTGGAGACGGACCTGTTTGCAGGGCTGTACTTTACCCTGTTGCTGAGGACGAAATGACTGTAAGCCTTTCTTACACATCTGGAACATCAATACAAGATGCTGGATTTGTTGACCTAAACTGGACTGCAGAAAGCTCTACCTATGAGGTTGGTATTGAGACGCAATATTTAAACCTTTATGGTGGATATGGTGAAGCGGGCACTGAGACAGTTGGATCGGTTTTTCTTCAAAATACTCAGCCAATTTATGCTATTCAATTCGATATATTAGCCGATCCACCATTTATAACAGGTGTAGATTTAAATTTTAATGAGATCTTGAGTCTTGAGAATTGGTCGTATTCTGGAACAGACCTTGGCACTGGATACCGTGTAACAGCTTATGACAATTCTTTGTCCAGTCCGATCGAACCTGGAGTTGGACATCTTGTAGATATCACTTATGAAATATTTGCAGGTATACCTGACTCTACCATTGTTGATATAACAGTTGGTGACGCGGCGCTTGCAGATATTAATAATTTACCGATGGCTACAGAGGGAACTCCGCATTCTTTTTTTGTTGGTCAGCCATCAGTTGGCTGTACAATTGAAAATGTAAGCGGTGAAATGTCTCCTGGAGGTACTGGTTCTTTTCAGATCCATATGGAGAATATTGAGACTGTAAATGTTCTAGAGTTTACAATTTTAGATATGCCAAATTACATGAGTGTAACAAACATAGAATTATTAGGACGCTTTGATGATGGTACCGTCGATGGTAATTCTGGAGAAACTGTTGATGGGTCGTTTTATTTTTTAGGTTATGATTTTGTCACATATATTGAACCAGGCTCAGGTCCCGTTATGGAAGTTGAAGTTCAGTTCAATAATACTTTAAATAATCCTTCTGTTGTATTTATGATCGATGAAATATCAGCTGGTGACGTGAATGCACTTCCATTAGATATTGTTGCAGACAATTTCGGGCAATTTGCAAATACTACATTATCTATTGATCAAAACATTGCTCCTGAAGAGTTTAAATTATATGCTAATTATCCAAATCCATTTAATCCTGCTACAATTATTACATACGATTTAGCTGAAGCTTCTTCTGTAGACTTAAGTATTTTTGATATGCGTGGAAGGAAAATTAAAAGTTTATTTTCTGGCCAGCAGAATCTAGGGCAGTATCGTTCTATATGGACTGGAGTTGATGATTATGGCAAAACTGTTAGTGCTGGAGTTTATATTTACAAGCTAAAAGTGTCTAATAAAATTTTTAGTAGAAAAATGGTTATGATTAAATAAGTTTTTTTCTAAAAATATTTTATGACAATTTAAATGCCGCGGTGGTGGAATTGGTAGACACGCCAGATTTAGGATCTGGTGCACTTTGTGCGTGAAGGTTCGAGCCCTTTCCGCGGTACACCCAAGTATTATTTACAATTTCAAAAAAATTAAGATAATTTACAAACCATTTCAGATTGTTATTTTTATTGACGTAAACAAAGCTCTTTTTTAAAAGAAATAACAGTACTTACTTTTAAAAAAGTCATTTTAAAAAAAAAAGGTTTATAATTAATTTGTACAAAATATAATAACTCTGATAATTAAGATTCTAGGAAAAAAAAATGAAAAATTCTGTTGATAAAAAAACGATTGAAAATTTTGAAAAACTTGTTCGTAAAGATCAAAGTACAAATTCTGCTCGTAATGCTTCTTTTAGAAATGATCTACAAGAAATATCAATGGACTGGGACCATTTTAGAAAAATAGACCACTCTTTTTCACATGTTGTTACTGGAGAAATGCCGACTACAAATCAAAAGTCCAGTGGCCGTTGTTGGGGATTTGCAGGACTAAATCTTTTTCGAATATATTTGGGAAGAAAATATAACTTACGAGATTTTCAATTTTCTCAGAGTTATTTTATGTTTTGGGATAAATTAGAAAAATCTAATTATTTTTTAGAATCAATCATTAAAACAGCAGATGAAAATTGGAATTCAAGGTTAATAATGCATCTTTTATCTAATCCAATTCAGGATGGTGGTCAATGGGATATGTGGATCAATTTAGTTGAAAAATATGGTGTCGTTCCACAATCTGAGATGCCAGAATCGTACTCCTCAAGCAAATCTATGCGTATGAACAGAATGATAACTAGAAAACTTAGAGAAAATGCAATGCAATTAAGAAGTATGAAAGGTAAGAAGGCATCTAAAAATGATATCCTTAATAAGAAAAAACAAATGCTCGAACAGATTTATAAGATGCTTACAATTCATTTAGGGAATCCACCAAATACATTTGATTGGCAAATCAGAGACAAAAAGAAAAATTTTATTAAGTTTGAAAATTTAAACCCTAATTCATTTTATAATGATCACATAGGTTTAAAATTAGATGAATATGTTTGTTTGATACATTGTCCAATGTCTGATAAAGAGTACAATAAAGTATATACTGTTAAATTCCTTGGAAATGTTATAGAAGGTAACCCTATTAAATATTTAAATGTGGAAATTGATGATATGAAAAAAGCTACAATAAGTTCTTTACAAAATGATGAGCCAGTTTGGTTTGGATGTGATGTTAGTAAGCATTTCCATAGAGAATTGGGTGTAATGGATATAGAACTTTTTAATTATGATCTCTTTTATGACTTAAAGTTTGGAATGAGTAAAGCTTCAAGACTTGAATATGGCGATAGTCAAATGACACATGCCATGTTATTTACTGGAGTTGATTTAGACTCTAAAAATAAGCCAAAAAAATGGAGAGTTGAAAATAGCTGGGGTAATAAAGCTGGAGATAAGGGATATAATATTATGACAGATAGATGGTTTGATGAATATAATTATGAAATAGTTGTTCATAAAAAGCATATTCCTCAAAAACTTTTAGATTTATTTAATAAAGAAGTACCAATCAATCTAGATCCTTGGGACCCCATGGGAGCACTAGCTTTTTAGTATTTAAATTAAGTTTCACTTCAGTGGGACTTTTTTTTAGAAAAATAAATTCTGTTCATTGTCATAATTAAAAATTTTAAAATTCGAATAAAATTAGGTGATTTGAAAAAAGGAATTTTAAACAAATCAAGTTTAGCAATAACTTAATTTGGAAGGTAATTTATGATTCGGAATGAAAATGGTCTGAATATTTTCATCCTTAAGTGGGTCAAGATTTTGCGAAGTTGAGCATTAAGAGTAGGCTTTAAATGGATTGAAAACAGTTTTCTTCTTAATGATTAGATTCATATATTAAAAAAAGATGATTTGCCTTATGCTTCGAACGAGCCTAATTGCAGTTGTGATATTTAGAGTAAAAATATACTTTTTACATTTTTTAGGTACTGAACATTATGCGGACTAATCTTAATGAAAACAAAAATCGCAATTTGTATGCGTTATGAAATAGTATGATTATGGTTTTCAAAATTCTTTTAATGCTTTCCACTTTATTATTCGCGCAAAATATTTTACACACAGAAGCTTATGATAATGGAAATATAAAAAGTATTTCTTATCACCAAAAGATGGGGAATGCGGTAAAAAAAATAAAATATGAAGAGTATTTTGAAAATGGGAATAAATACATTTCAGGTTCTTTTAAAAATGATGAAAAATCTGGTATATGGACGGAGTGGAATGAAAAAGGTGAAAGAGTATCACAAGGAACTTATAAAAATGGAAAAAGAGATGGGTTTTGGGAGGGGTGGTACGGTAATGGATATGTACAAGGTCAAGTAACTTGGCTAAATGGTAAGGAAAATGGACTTTGGATCCTGTGGCATGAAAATGGGAAAAAAATGAGAGAAATTCATTGGGAGAGTGGTAAAAGAAATGGTAAATGTTCAGAATGGTATGATAATGGAGTAAAAAAGTTAGAGGGTAATTGGATAAATGGGTTAAAAGATGGAAAGTGGGAGTATTGGTATGAAAATGGTAGAATTCTAAAGGAAGAAATGCACGAAAATGGGGAAATAAAAGTAGAAAAATGGTATTAATCTTAAAGGAAAAACTATTACGTCATACTTCGATGATGCATTTTAGTTAATTAAAAATTTTTTATACCATTCAATACTTAATTTAATTCCTTCATTTATTTGAGTTTGAGGACTCCATTTAAAACTATTACTTATTTTCTTAAAGTCCATTTGTTGAAATAATATTTCCCCATGTATTTTTGAATTAGGGAATTTTATGTTTCTTTTAAAATTTGTAAATGCTTCTGGATCCATTACCAATTTAAATATTTTTATAATTAAGGATTTTATGTGAATGGGGTCATTTGATCCAGCATTAAAAATTTGGCCATTTAGGGACTTGTCGTTTGAAAGTTTTTTAGCCATGAGAACGTAGAGATCGACCACATCATTAATAAATAAAAAATCTCTATGATGTTCTCCATTTGTTCTTGGAATAAAAGTACTATGTCCTAAAGCTGATCTAATACAATCTGGAACTAAGGCGCTAAAGTTGAGTTGCCCAGGACCATAAATATTTGCAAACCTTGTAATAATTACTGGCAAATTAATTTCTTTTGAACAATAAGTCTGTGCTATCAGATCACCACAAGCTTTTGAAACATCGTAGGGGTATTCGGGCTTTAAGGGGTAAGATTCTTTATAGGGAAGTTGTTCAACAGGATAGCTTCCATATGCTTTGTCAGATGAAGCAATAATAATGGATTTAACATTCATTTCAACCTCCCGAATTGCTTCTAATAATGTATATGTTCCTCGAATATTAGATTCCCAAGTTAAATATGGGTACTCCAATGCGGTGCCAACCTCAACTTGAGCAGCAAGATGAAAAACATGTTGTATTCCTTCTTCTACAATTATTCTCTTAATTAGATTAAAATCAGTAATGTCACCGTTTATTAAAGTTGTCTTTTTATTAATCTTTTCAAAATATAGAAAACTATATGGGTTGTAATTCCGAATTAATCCATAAACTGATGCTCCTTGATGAACTAAAGATTTAGCAAGATTTGCTCCAACAAAACCATTAATCCCAGTGATAAGAACTTTTCTTTTTTTCCAGAATCCTTTCATTTTAAAGTATCTAAATACAAATCAATTGACTTTTCGGCTAATGCTAACTCATTTAAAGTGTTTATTGTTATATGTACTCCATCATGTTCATAGGAGAATAATTTCTTTTTTTCAATTAGAAGGTTAATTAAGTCTAACCAATTGTTTACGGAATTCATATGTTTGAAAACTTTTTTATCAAAGATAAAGTACCCGATATTGATTGATCCAGGGTATTTAGGTTTTTCATTGAAAGAGATAACAAGGTTTTTATTATTTTTGTTGATGATACCAAAGTTTTGTTTTAAATGATATGAACATATGGTTGCAATTCCTTTATGTGAATTATGAAAGGCATAAAGTTTTTCAATATTTACATTAGCAATGGTGTCACCATAACAAACCATGAATTGATTATTAATCATACTTTTACAGTCGAGAATTCTTTGCAAAATATCTGCCTTTCCAGAATTTATAATTTTAGCGTTTGTTAAATTATTTCTACTAAAGTGGCGACTTATCATATTTGATTTATAACCACTACAAATTAAAAAATTCTTTAAGCCAGATTTACTTAAATGTTCAATAATATGATCAATAATTGTTTTATTTTTAATTTTCACAAGAGGCTTAGGTATTTTTTTTGTCAGTGGATGAAGCCTAGTTCCTTCTCCTCCGCAGAGGAGTAAAGTTTTCATATTTTTTATTTCTTGTAGATTATTTTTTCCCATTGATTTATATAGAATTATAGTATTCAATATATTTATTCATTCTATTATTAATATCTAATTCGGTTTTTGCAAAAGATAGTGCGTTCTTACCTAGTAATTTCATTTTATCTTTATTAAGAAACATCCACATAATCATTTCATATAAGGATTCTTCGTTATTTTTTTCAAATAATAATCCATTAGCACTATTTATGGAATAGAAGTTAAATGGATCATGGGTATTTCCTCTATTAAAACCTTTTATTTGTTCAGGTATTGCTCCAACAGATGAAGCAATAACAGGTAATCCGCAAGATAAAGCTTCCGATATTGCTAATCCCCATGTCTCTATGTTTGATGATTGTATATAAAGGTCTGCACAGGAATAATATTCAATAAGCTTTTCTGATTGAGGGAGAGGGTTTGTAAAAATAAATTTGTTTGAAAATTTTTGTGATTCTAAATTAGATTCTTTATCACCGACAACAATAAGAAGAAGGTTATTTTTCTCATTTAGGATTCTGGTATATGCATTATATAAAGTTTTAAAGTCTTTGAATGGATTTGAGAGGATGCCCACTGCTGTTGTCATGATAACAAATACATTTTTTGGGATTTTAAGCTTTTTTCTAATTTCAATTTTGCTCCTTGATCTGAATTTGTTAATATTTATTGAATACTTTATATAATCTATAGGTGAATCTTGAGTTTCTTTAACATCTAAAAAATTATTATAAACCCATTTAGAATGAGCAATAAAATTAATTTTACTTTGATAAATTTGATGAAACTTGTAATTAATGGTATTACGTACGTTCTTATATGAAACTAGAGGTGGTGGTTTGCTTAATATCCAAAGATCATGAAGGCTAAAAACAACTTTGTAATAATGACTTAGAATTTTTATATCTCTAAGATCAAAAACATTATTCCCTCCGCCTGTATTGAAATGAATAATATCTGGTTTAAATTTTAACACTGAAATAAAGTTTGGCTTTCTTAGGTTGTATCTTTCAATCAATGACGAATTATACCATTCATTGAAATCTAAGTTCATTTTTCTTGCAAGTATTCCTAATCTGTAGCTAAAAGGAAAGTCCCACTTTCCTTCAATTAAATTACTTATCCACTTTTTATTAGTGCTATGTTCCTTTTGGATAACGGTCGGATCGTTTGAAATTTTATTATTTACAATCATAAAAGATTGAAAACCACTGAATCGTAATGATTTATGAAGATTATATCCGGCAATATTTGCCCCACCATACAAGTCAGAGTCACTTAAAATAAGAATTTTGCTAGATTTATTAATTGAATTCATTCGGGAATGTTTTTTGGAGGCCAAATTATTTTGAAATCAAACTCTTTAAATACTTGCCAAAATTAATAATGGTTTCTTGAAAGTATTCTATTTTTGAAAATTCACTATTGTTAATCATAAATACATATCCAATTCCTTCATCTTTTTATAATATATTCCAATACTTCCCTCAGGATCTCCTCCGCTATGACCAATTGTTCTTCCAATATTCCAGAAATTACTATAAAAATCAAAGTAATCAGCATGAAACATTTTTTGTATTCTTCTTTAACTAATAATTTTTCCTTACAAAGAAAATTTGTTATTTAAAAAATATTGAAAGTATTTTATTATGTAATTAATCAATAACCTTAGTCCGCCTTTCGAAGAGGTTTTGATACCATATAATTTTACTTTATCCAACTTTTTTTCGTCAAAATTATGATTAAATTTGTGGGCATAGATTTTTTCTTGTAAAGAAATCAATAGGTGTTAGGCATCTGGATATTATTAATAGTATTAAAAAGTTTTCCAGAAACAATTTCAACAATATAAGCTGCAAAAGCAGATTTGATATTGCAATATAAAAATTCTCTTCTTAGTTTTGTTTTCTAAAGTTTTATTTGAATAGTTTTAACCATTTTTAGATAAATAATTCTCAAGATGCCAACTTAATTCTATTAGATAGTCTTGATCATAGTGATACTAATATAAAACTATTTCTTGCCGATCTATTATTCCAGAACAATGTGACATAAGGTTTCTTAATATTATAGTAGACTTTTTTGCGAGCGGGTTTTTAATTCGGAAGGGAAAAAAGTCATTTACGTCATTATCAAGGCTAATTATTCCTGTTTCAAAGGGGAAATTAACAGACACCCCAATAGTAGTTTTACTTATGGAAGCAATATTCCTAATTGTGTTTAAGGTAAATTTTTCTTTTAATTAAATGGGGTAGTACCAGTATGCTTTCTTTAACAATATTGAATCGTTTAAGATGATAGATAGGCCCACACCCGCAATTCTAGAGGCCTTTAGCACTCTAAATATGAAACTATCGAAATATTAGTATTAATGATTCCTATCACTTGCAAATAAAATTGAAAATATTAGTAATGATAGTATTCGTGTTCTTGAAAGATAATCAGGTAGAATTGACTTTTGTAACACGATTTTTAGCTTTTGCATTAAGATCTAATATAATTCGGTTTAATTTTTCTAACTCAAAACAAGTAAAATAAATTATATAAAATAATCAATGTTCCTAGTAATATTAAAATAATCGCTGCTGTTCTTATTAAA
>CACKSF010000010.1 GCA_902602795.1 uncultured Fidelibacterota bacterium | reverse complement strand
ACTAAAACAAAAATATTTAGCCCCCTGGGAAGAGCATCCACATCAAATGTGGGAACGCCAAGCCAAAGCGCTAGCATCAGTAGAAAAAACAAAATCCCTACGACAGAAAATGGAAAAAGAATTCCTTTCCATACTTGAAGATTTTCGTTTTGTTCCTGGTGGGAGAATTATGCATGGCGCCGGGAGGGAAGATATAACAACAACCTTAAATAATTGCTATGTGGTTGCTGTACGTAACGACTCTATAAAATCTATATATGAAACTATTATAAATGAAGCTCTAACTTACAAGTATGGTGGAGGTTGCGGTCATGATCTATCTGTCTTGCGCCCGTCAGGAAAAGCAATAAATGGAACAGGAGGAGAATCCTGTGGTCCAACAGGTTTTATGAACTTATTTAGTGAGAATACAAATACAATAGCACAGCACGGTCGCAGAGGCGCTAATATGCAAACTCTAAGGATAGATCATCCAGACATTGAAAAATTTATAAGTATTAAAACGGGTGATGTTGACATGGTCAAATACTCAAATATATCCGTACTACTTACTCATGACTTCATGGAGGCAGTAGAAAAAAATGAAAATTTTGATTTAAAATATGAAGGTGTTGTATACAAAACAGTTAAAGCCCAAGATTTGTGGAATCAAATCATTTCCCATGCACACTCAAGTGCCGAACCTGGTCTATTATTTTGGGATACTATGAAAGACTATCATAATGCTGAGTATTGCTCACCTCTAGTCTCTACTAATCCTTGTGCAGAGCAACCACTCCCAGATGGGGGTTGCTGTAATCTCGGCGCTGTTAACCTTGAAAGATTTGTAGATGATAATGGAAATTTTATGATTGAAGAATTCAAATCAACCGTGGCTACGGGGACTCGTTTCCTAGACAATGTGGTCGACTATAACTTGGATCGTCATGCATTGGAAGATCAAAAGAAAAATGCCACAAATGATAGGAGGGTCGGATTAGGAATCTTAGGACTAGGAGATATGTTAGTGAAAATGGGTATACAGTATGATAGTGAAGATGCATTGCAGACAATCGAACAGATAATGCAGATTTTTAGAGACACTTCCTATGAAACTAGTATCGAATTGGCCTCAGAAAAAGGTGCTTTCCCTAATTTTGATTGGTCTGGGTATTCTAAAAGTAAATTCGTTAAAAATCTACCCAAAACAATTCAAAATAAAGTTAAAAAACACGGCATTAGGAATAGCACATTAACTACAGTTGCCCCGACTGGTAGTGGTGCAATCGTAGCTCGAGTAACATCTGGAGTTGAACCCATTTTTGCAACATCTTACAAAAGAAGGGTAAAAGAAAATACTGGATACGGAAAAACCTTTAAGGAATACACAGTGTATCATCCTGTTATTAAAAAACTATACGGAACAGATGAAAATCTACCAGATCATGTAGTAACTGCCCATAATATTGATCCATATTTTCGTGTTAAAATGCAAGGTTCAATACAAAAATACATTGATTCCTCTATCTCCTCAACAGTAAATCTGGCAAATGAAATCACCGTAGATACTATTGCAGATATTTACATGACAGCCTATAAAGCAGGCTTGAAGGGTATAACTGTGTATCGAGAAGGTAGTCGAGAGGGAATTTTAATAACAAATGAAGATGATTCGGAAACAAAAAAATTAGAAGAAAATTCCAAAGCTCCAGAAAAAGCTACAGACAAGACTCCTCGTTCAAGACCAACTCAAACAAAAGGTGTAACTAGAAGAATTCGAACAGGGGAAGGAACATTATATATTACTATTAATGAAGATGAAAATGGTCTTTGCGAAGTATTCACTACTATAGGTAAGGCTGGTGGAAATGCAGCGGCACAATCCGAAGCTATTAGCCGATTAATCTCTTTATCATTGCGTTCTGGACTTGATCCGAAGGCTATTGTAAGGCAGCTTAAAGGAATATCCGGACCCAATCCTACATGGGAAGATGGTAGACTTATATTATCAACCCCTGATGCAATCGGTAAAGCACTAGATGATTATTTGTTGGAGAGAAGTGAATACGACAGTGGAAAGGAAGAAAAAAAAAAAACTTCGATTCACCTAGAATAACTTTAGCCCAAGAAAATACACCTAAAGGTATGATTTGTAGTGAATGTCATAGCCATAGTGTTTTTAATGAAGGTGGTTGTTTAACTTGCAGAGAATGTGGTTGGTCTAAATGTGATTAAATATCACAAGAAAAGTTCAATATAATTATACTTCTAAAATTTCTTTTTCCTTTTCTTCTTGTAGTTCATTTAAATTTTTGATCATATTGTCCGTGATTTTTTGAACTTCAAGTTCATTATCCTTAATAACGTCCTCTGAAACATGACCGTCCTTTTCAAAGTTCTGAAGATTCTGAATTCCATCCCGCCTTACGTTTCTTATTGCTATTCTACCATCCTCAACTAATTTATGTACAAATTTATTTAATTCTACTCTTCGCTCTTCACTTAAAGGTGGCACTGGAACCAAAACAGAGTTACCATTATTCCCTGGAGTGAATCCCATATTTGCATCCATAATAGATTTTTCAATTAATGGAAGCAGAGGCTTTTCATAAGGTGTTAATGTGATTAATCTTGGCTCAGGAACAGATATAGTAGACACTTGATTGATAGGAGTAGGCATACCGTAATAATCTACTAATAAGGAATTAAACATCTCAGGATTTGCTCTGCCGGTTCTCACCTTATTTAACTCAGTTTGCGTATGCAAAATTGCTTGTTGCATTCGATTTTTTATATCACTTAAAATTTCATCTATCATTTTTTACTCCGATACTAATGTACCTATTTTACCACCTAAGATGAGTTCTTTCAAGGTTCCAGGTTCTTTGATATTGAATACTTGAATTGGGATTTTATTTTCTTTACATAAAGTAATTGCTGTCAAGTCCATAACCCTTAAATTATCCTCCAAAACTTTATCGTATGATAATTGATCATATTTAACGGCAGAAGAATTTTTAACTGGATCGTCATTATAAACTCCATCAACTTTTGTACCTTTTATAACAATTTCAGCATTTAGTTCTTTTGCTCGTAGAGCAGCAGCAGAATCCGTGGTAAAAAAGGGGTTTCCAGTACCACCAGATACAATAACAATTCGTCCTTTTTCTAAATGTCTCAAAGCTCTACGTCGTATATATGGTTCTGCAATTTGTGTAATATTTATAGCTGAAAGAGTTCTTGTCTCACATCCTTCTTGCTCCAAGGCATCTTGAACCGAGATTGCATTCATAATTGTTGCTAACATACCAAGGTAATCTCCGGTTACTCGGTCCATTCCACGGTCCGAAGCTTGTAGTCCTCGAAAAATATTGCCAGCTCCTATAATAAGACCAATATCAACACCTAAAATATGAATAGATTTGATTTCCTTGGCTAAAAAGCTTGCTCTCCCGGGATCAATACCAAAACCTTTTTCTCCAGCTAAGATTTCTCCAGAAAGTTTTAAAAGAACTCTGCTGTAGATTGGCTCTTTCATTTGTGTTGTAGGCAGATTAGAAAATCAAGAAAAAAAGTAGAGGGCTATTCTCCAATAGAATACCGAATGAAGCGATTGATACTTATATTTTCACCTAACGTAGCAATAGACTCTGTTACCAAATCCTTTACTTTTTTATCTGGGTCTTTTATGTATGTTTGTTCTAGGAGGCAAGATTCTTGATAAAATTTTTGCAGTCTTCCATTAATCATTTTTTCAATAATTTGATCTGGCTTGCCTTCTGTTTTTGCTTGCTCTTTAAAAATATCTTTTTCACGCGCCACTAAAGCCTCATCTAATGAGGATATATCTAGAGATAATGGATTTGTAGCTGCGATTTGCATTGCAATACCATGCACTAGTTCAGAAAAGCCTTCAGTTTTTGCAACAAAATCAGTTTCACAATTTACCTCAACTAACACGCCTAACCGAGACCCTGCATGAATATATGAATAAACAAGACCCTCTTTAGTTTGACGTGCACCTTTTTTCTCAGCTTTAGTAATACCTGATTTTCTTAGATGATCAATTGCACCATCTAAACTACCGTTGGACTCAAGTAACGCTTTTTTACAATCCATCATTCCAGCACCAGTTTTTTGTCTTAGCTCTTGTACAAGCTTAGCATCAATTTTCATTTACTCTTCCTCTTGAACTTGATCTTGGTCTAAAGGAACATTTTTTTCAACATTAGACGAAGAAAGATTTCCGCCTGAAACCTCATTGCTGGTTAGGTTGCCACCTTTAGCTTCTAATACTGCATCAGCTAATGCAGAAATAATAATGTTAATAGTGCGCATCGAGTCGTCATTTGCAGGAATAGGATATGTTACTTTGTTGGGGTCAGTGTTAGAATCAACAATCGCAATAATTGGGATGTCTAGCCTTCTTGCTTCTTTAATAGCAGTGTCCTCATATTGCGCATCTACGATAACAATTAGATCAGGGAGCCTTCTCATATCTTTAATTCCCCTATGTTGATCAGCTAATTTTAATTTCTCACGATTAAGCATCTGAGTCTCTTTCTTTGTCATGTTTTCGTATAGGTTCGATCCTTCTTTTTCTAGCAACTTAAGTCTTTTAATACTTTTTTTAATGGTTGAAAAATTAGTAAGAGTGCCTCCTAACCACCTTTCAACAATATAAAACATAGAACACCTGTCAGCTTCCTGCTGGACAATATCTTGAGCTTGTTTTTTTGTGCCGACAAATAATATTTCACCATCCTTACTTACTATTTTCTTTACATATGCAGCAGCAGTATTTACAGCTTTAATGGTAGACTCAAGATCAATTATATGAACACCATTTTTTTCTGAAACGATATACGGACTAAAGTTCGGATTCCACTTACGGGTTACATGGCCAAAATGTGCACCGCTACCTAACAAATCTTCAAATTTTATTTCAGCCATGATTATGAATTAGCGTTTGGAGAATTGAAAATTCTTTCTAGCACCTGGTTGACCTGGTTTTTTTCTTTCAACTTTTCTTGCATCTCTTGTTAAAAATCCTTTATCCTTAATAATTTTTCTATAATCTTCATTAATAGTATTCAGGGCTCTAGCAATACCCAATCTAATTGCGCCTGCTTGCCCAGTTAATCCACCGCCGTTAACGTTTACATCAATATCATAGGAACTTTCAATTTCTAACAATACTAGAGGCTGTGTAACAATCGTAGCTAGGGATTCTCTACATAGATAATCTTTATAATTTTTACCATTAACAAGTATTTTACCAGAACCTGACTTTAAAAAAACACGTGCGACTGATCTTTTTCTTCTACCTGTACCATATAGTTTTAAATCTGACATTATACTTAAACCTCTAAGTTCTTAGGATTTTGCGAAACATGGGGATGGGTGGGACCATTATATACCTTAAGATGACGAAGAATTGATCTACCTAATTTATTATGTGGAAGCATACCCTTTACCGCATTCATTAAAATTCTTTCAGGATTCGATTTTCTTACTGATGCAAGAGATTTTTCTTTAACTCCTCCCGGATAACCGGTATGAGAAAAATAAGTCTTCTCCGTTTCTTTATTTCCGGAAACATTAATCTTTTCAGCGTTGATTATAATGACAAAGTCCCCCATATCCATATGAGGTGTAAAATTAGGCTTATGTTTTCCTCTAAGGATCTGTGAAATTTGGGAAGCGAACCTACCAAGAACTTTTCCTTGTGCATCAGCTACCCACCAACTCTTAATTATTTCAGAATTTTTTATTGATATAGTTTTCATATACATTAAAATAAAGCTCGGGAAATTATGCTTTTCATTCTTCTGAAGTCAATAAATATTATATTAAAAAGCATATTAGATGGTTGCTAAGAAATTTTTTGATATTGTGTACAGTACCTTCCCTATCAACTGTTTACCGATAAATGGGGAATTCTCCGATTTAGATTGTATATCTTTTAAAGAAAACTTCCACTTTTTTTTAGCATCTAAAATTATAATCTCAGCTGTAGTGTCAAGGGAAAAAAGATCCGCATTAAAGCCCATTATTTTTCTCGGATTTAATGTCAAAGAGTCAATCACTTTCTCAATCTTTGTATTATTATCAACACAAAGAACTTTATTCACTGCTCCAAAACATGATTCAAGGCCAATCATTCCACATGAGGCAATATCAAATGTTGTTTCTTTTTCTTCTAATCTGTGGGGAGCATGATCAGTGGCAATACAATCTATAATACTATCTTTTACTCCTGAGATAAGAGCAATGCGATCTTCCTCAGATCTAATGGGAGGAGCAACCTTCAAATTTGTATCGTAATCCATGAGGTCTTCATCATTGAAAAATAAATGGTGAGGAGTAACTTCTGCAGTGATCCTACTATATTGAGACTTCATCCTTTTAATATGGTCAATTGCTTTTTTTGATGTAACATGAGGGACATGTAGAGTTGCACCAGTATATTCGGCTAGTTCTAAATCCCTTTGTACCATAACTGACTCTGCTATATCTGGGTTTCCTTCTAATCCTAAATGAGTAGATACTATCCCTTCGTTAACCAATCCGTTGGCTCTTATACACTCGTCCTCAGCGTGGTTGATAACAGGGACATTTAAAAAACTTGAATATTCTAATGCTGCTCGCATAACACCACCATTTTGAATAGGCAACCCATCATCGCTAAAAGCTACAGCTCCTTCTTTGTACATCAAGTTCATTTCAGTTAATAATTTTCCCTCTTGGTATTTAGTTACTGCCCCAATCGGATGAATATGGATGGGTAATTGTTTTGCTTTTTGTGTAATAAAATTTATTAACTCTGGTGAATCAATAGGTGGTTTCGTATTTGGCATTAAACAAACCCGTGTGAATCCTCCTGCTAAAGCTGAACGAGCCCCACTTTCCAGATCTTCTTTATCATCTTCGCCAGGATCTCTAAAATGAACATGTAAATCACAAAAGCCATGGGTAATAATTTTATTGTTGCAATCTATCTCAAAAACATCATCCGACCTAGAAGTTTCAAAATCACCCACTCCAGCGATTCGTCCATTTTTCACCAAGACACTTCCTTCAAAAGATTTTTGATTAAAAGGATCAATTATTAATCCATTTTTAAGAAGGATGTGATTGATATGTTTTTTAACGTTCATTTTGTTCCATTTCATTTGAGTAACCTCCACAAAGACAATACAAAATGGACATTCGAGAAGCTACCCCATTTAAGACTTGATCCAGTATTATAGCTTGTTCACTATCAGCAACTCGACTATCAATTTCTACACCACGATTCATTGGACCAGGATGCATAATTGTAATTTCCTTTTTATGGTTTCTTAAGCGGTCCAAGGTTATGCCAAAACTTGATCGATATTCCCTTGTTGAGGGAATGAGTGGTTGTCCCATCCTTTCTTTTTGAATACGAAGAATGTTTAAGGCATCAGCCCATTCAATAAGCTCATCTAAATCATACTTAACATCAACCCCCAGATCTTTTATATTTCTAGGTATTAAATTAGGAGGTCCACATACCATTACCTCAGCGCCCATATTAATAAGACCATATATATTACTTCTTGCAACTCTGCTATGAAGTATATCTCCAACTATTCCTACTTTGAGACCCTTAAGGTAACCAAATTTTTCTTTAAGACTCATCATATCTAAAATAGCTTGTGTAGGATGTTCATGAGCTCCATCACCTGCGTTGACTACAACCGCATCAATAAACTCAGTAAGATGTTTTGGAGACCCAGGTGCAGGGTGTCGCATAACTACCGCATCAATTTTCATAGACATAATATTCTGGACTGTATCTTTAAAGCTCTCACCTTTTTTCAAACTACTTGATGACGCTGAGAAGTTTACAGTATCAGCACTCAATCTCTTTTGTGCAAGCTCAAAACTTATCCTAGTTCTAGTAGAATTTTCAAAAAATAAGTTAACAATAGTAACTCCTTGCAAAGATGGCACTTTCTTAATAGGGCGATCAAGGACTTCTCGAAATTTAAAGGCGGTATTTAAAATTAATTCAATATCCTCCTTAGGATATTTTTTTAAGAAAAGTAAATGTTTTTGTTTCAAAATATTATTCGTCACCTAAAGTTAAAAACACTGAGTCTTCTTCATCTGTTTCAAAAAAGTTAACTTCTACATGTTCTCCTTCATGAGTAGGAATATTTTTCCCAATAAAATCTGCCTTGATTGGGAGCTCACGGTGCCCTCGATCTACAAGTACCGCTAGCTGCACTTTTGAAGCTCTTCCAAAACTATTTAATTCATCTAATGAGGCTCTTGCAGTTCTACCGGTAAAAAGAACATCATCCACTAAAATAACAACTTTATTATCAATCCTAAACTGTATATCCGTTCCTCTCACTTCAGGCATCGTTAGTCTTCCTCTATAATCATCACGATGAAACGTAATATCCAAAGAACCTATTTCCATATTTAGACCATTAATAATTAAAATTTCAGACTGGATTCTATTAGCAAGTGGGACACCCCTATTATGAATACCAATTAATACTCTTTCATGACTGCTATCTATACTTTCAATAATTTCATGACTTAAACGTGTTATGCTTCGAGCTACAGATAAACTGTTCATTATGTTTTTTTTATTCAAAAGTATCCTTTTAATCAAAAAAAATCCTCCAGCAGAGACCAAAATCTATTTAGGAGGAATACTCTCTACTCTTTTTTGCCTCACTGGACCAAATTAAAGTGTAAAAATTTTACCAAAGTTATAATATTCCTTCCACAAAACAATCTAGTATTTTATAGATTTTATCACCCTTCAAAGAATCCATCATTACAAATAGGTTTATAGGCTCTTGCTTGAACCATTTTTCTTGCCTGCGAGCCAATTGTCTTGTTCGGGTATATATCATTTCAAACATTTTTTCTTTATTTATTTCATTATTTAAAAAACTTTTAATATGTTTATAACCAATGGAATTAAGTGAAGGAAAAATTTTATTTTGAATTGCTTGTAACTCTAATAAGTTTTTTACTTCGTCTATCCATCCCATATCAAACATCTCTCTAGTTCTTTCTTCAATCCTATTGTTTAAAGATATTCTTTCCCATTTAAGAAATATCGTATACAATTTTACTGTTTTTATGGGTTCTGTATATTGCTTTTGAAAATGCTCTGAAGGACTTTTTCCCGTACATTCATATATTTCCAATGCTCGAATTAATCTTTGTCTATTATTGATATGAACAATTTTTGAATATTCTTTATCGATTAATTTAAGCTTATTGAAAAGAATTTCTGGATTTTTTGCATATTGGATCTCTAGTTTATTCCTTATTTTAAAATTTGAAATACTTCCTTCAAAAATACCTTTTTGGATTGCTCGATAGTATAAACCAGACCCTCCACAAATAATAGGATTTTTGTTTTGACATTTAATAGCATCGATTTTTTCTTTTACTAAACTTGCATATTTCCCTGATGAAATAAACTCTTCAGGTTTAAGACAACCAATTAAATGATGCTCCACGGTGGACATCTGCTTTTTGGTTGGTTGGGCTGTACCAATAGCCATTCCTTTAAATACTTGCCTAGAATCAAGGCTAATTATTTCCCCATTAATTCTTTTCGCTATTTCTATGGCTAAAGTAGTTTTGCCACTTGCAGTTGGGCCTACTATTGTTATTACCTTTTTCAATGGATTATTTTATTAAATACCCAAATTTTTATATACTTAGTATTAACTTTCTCTCCAAGGTAATCGACTTAAATCAACATTCCCTCCTGACAAGATAAGACCTATTTTTTTTCCCTTTATTTCATCTTTTCTTTTAAGTATTGCCCCTAGAGTAATTGCGCAAGAAGGCTCGACAATAATTTTCATTCTCTCCCAAACCATTCGCATAGCATTAATTATTTCCTTTTCTGAAACTGTAATAATTTCGTCTACCTTTTCCTTGATAATAGAAAAATTTAGATCACCTAATTGTGCTCTTAAACCATCGCAAATAGTGTCTGTAGTTTTATTTAATTGAATGGACCCATGCTTTAAGGATCTAAAAGCATCATTAGCTTCTTCTGGCTCAGCGCCATATACAAAGACTTTTGAATTTATTTCTTTGGAATATATAAGTGTTCCGCTTAATAAACCTCCCCCGCTAACAGGAGAAACAATTATATCAAGATTAGGAACATCTTCAACAAATTCTTTTGCTGCAGTACCCTGTCCAACAATAATATTTCTATCATTGTAAGGATGAATTAAAATCGATCCTGTTTTATCTATTATTTTTTTTAAAACTTTTTCTCTAGATTTTATATTAGGATCACACCAAATAATTTCACCACCATTTCGAATTACATTTTCTACTTTAATTTGTGGCGTATTTATCGGCATCACAACTTGAACACTTCCACTTCTAGATGTAACAGCCATAGCTAAAGCTGCTCCATGATTACCTGAGGATGCTGTCACTACTCCTCTGCAAAGTTCATCATCACTTAGCAACATAACTGCATTTGTTGCTCCCCGAATTTTAAAAGATCCTGCTTTTTGAAAATTTTCACATTTAAAATACAAATCAGCACCACTTTCTTGATTTAAACTCTTATTAGTGAAAATTGGGGTGCGGTGAATGAAAGGTATTATTCTTTCATGTGCTTTTTGAATTTCCATAATTGTTATCATGTTAAATTTTAATTTGATTTAGTTATTTAATTTTAATTACAAATTTGATATTTTAGTTGGAGATATTTTATGTTTAATTATAATTAAATTTTTATCTATTTAATAAAATAAACTAATTGATTTGTCTTACATCACTGAAAAAGATACAATTATTGAGATACACGCTGTTTATGGAAGTATCTATGTAAATTATTTGTAAAAGAGGTCCCTACAGCTTGCAATAATTCCTAAAGGCATATAAATGAATATGGCCATAAAGATTTTCATTTTTTTAGAACTGTTACAATGTCTAATCAATCCATAAGCAGAATTGAAATAGAAGTATTTCAAGGTGACTTTGGTTTTGAGAGACACCTCTGAAACTTCCACCCGCCTTAAATAAAACAACTAATGCTACAGCAATAAAATATATGAATGGTATTCTTTCCATGGAAAGAATCGATCCAGTAATTGTAAGCTCAGATGTTTTTATTTGCATTAATGATCAAATTGAGCTGAATTATGAAGAAGAAGGAATACTTATGACCAGAGTTTTACCGCATTTGGTAATGTTATAGAAGGTTTAAGCGTGGTAAAATTAATTCACTCTTTAACTGAGAAGGATCAATAAGTAAAAGTAAATTCTGTTTAGAGAATATAGATGTATTACTAAGGAAAAAAGTTGAAATGAAATCAATATTACTATTTAGACATGGCAAGTCTGATTGGAATGCCAATTATAAAATCGATCATGATCGCCCTTTGTCTAAACGAGGAGTTAAAGCAGCAAAAGTAATGGGGTTACATTTATTCAAAATTCAACAAATACCTGATTTAATTATTTCATCTACAGCTTTAAGAG
Organism: uncultured Fidelibacterota bacterium; assembly: GCA_902602795.1. Classification (GTDB taxonomy): domain Bacteria; phylum Fidelibacterota; class Marinisomatia; order Marinisomatales; family UBA1611. The sequence goes on along the minus strand of CACKSF010000010.1, from coordinate 24,930 downwards.
CAAAGAAAACTGCTCAAATTGCGAAAAAGTTTGGACAATGGGATTCTAAGCTGATTTTAGATAACAATATTTATCATTGTTCAACAGATAAATTATTATCCATCCTATCTCAACAAGACCCGAAAATAAATTTTATATGTATAGTTGGACATCAACCAGTTTTTTCACATTTTTTATCACAGATTACAAATTCGAGATGGTTAAAATTACCTACCGCCTCAATGATCCGAATTGACTTGCCTTTAGAGAATTGGAAAAAACTAAGGTTTGGCAAAGGTGTATTATCATGGATGAAAAGACCAAAAGAGTTAATGCCTTTCAAAACGCCCATCTAACTCATGAAGTGACAACTGCACTATAATTGGGCGGCCATGAGGACAATAATAAGGATGCTTAGTTGAAAACAGACGATTCACTAATTCTTGCATTTCTTCTTTTACTAGTACATCACCAGCCTTCACAGCAGCTTTACAAGCAAACATAGCAGCTAAACCTTCCTGGAAGGAGCTATATTTTTTTTGATCCTTTAAAAAATTATCAAGAATTTCTCTTATAACATTTTTTTCATTCCCAATAGATAACTCAGATGGAATAGCTTCAATACGAATTGAAGTTTGATCTTGCTTTTTTATTTTAAACCCTATTTTTTCTAAATAAGGTAAAACATCTAATAGACCATCAAAATCATCAGGCGAAAAAACTAAAGTTTCAGGAAAGAGCAAAGTCTGTGATGCCATCGATGTAGATTCAAAAGCTTCTAATGCCTCTTCATACAGGACTCTCTCATGAGCGACATGCTGATCAATGATAACCAGACCACTATTTATCTCTGAAATGATATATTTTTTATGTATTTGCCAAATGTTTTCTACTGAAATTTGATTTTCATTTTCTTTTGAAGCTTCCGCAAGTTGAGATACATATTCTCTAGCACGCTTCAAATTATTATTAGGCACAACACTAGATTCTGAAGAAGGTGGTTTTAGTTCTGCCTGTCGAGATGTTACTGGGATATTTTTTTGTAGAGTATTTGCAGGAACATTAAAAAATCTATTATTATCATCAATTGGAAATTCAAACGAAGCATCAAAAGATGGAGTAGTATTCAGGATAGATTGTAATGTTTCCGATACTACATTTTTTAAAAGATTAAATAAACGCCACTCATCATTAAATCTTACCTCAAGTTTCATTGGATGGACATTGACATCTGCTTGATCATTTGGCAAAACTAGATTAATTACAAAAAAAGGATATTCTCCTCTTTTTATTAATGATTCATATGCATTGTAAACAGCTCTATTCATTAACCTATCCTTGATAAATCTTCTATTAAGAAATAAATATTGTTCTCCAGGACGGGAACGAATCAGGTTTAAGTTTCCGATAAAACCAGAAAAAAAATAATCTCCTTTCGTAATATTTATGGGCAGGAGATTTTTTGAATAGGTTGGATCAAGAAGTTTATCAATTCTATCTGCTAGTTTTTCTCTATTTAAATCAAAAATTTCTCTATCATCTGCAATGAGTTTAAAAGATATTTCTGGAAATGCTAGACCATACCTTCGAACGATATCTACAATTTTTCTTAATTCTGTTCTTGGAGTTTTCAAGAACTTTTTTCTTACTGGAGTATTGTAAAAAAGGTCTCGAATTGTAATTTCAGTCCCATTTATTTTCGGAGCAGGTTCCACTCCATTGTGCGAACCGTTAACAAATCTTAGACAATAACCATCTTTTTCTCTCACGTTTGATGTAATTTTCATTTCTGAAACAGATGCAATACTTGCAAGAGCCTCACCACGAAAACCAAGTGTCTCTATTTCAAAAAGATCTTTCAATTCTTTAATTTTACTAGTATGAAATCGCATTACCGATGAAGGCAAATCCTCTACTGAGATTCCAATGCCGTTATCACTTACTTGAATAGTTTGGTGCCCACCTTTTTCTATAACTATCATTATTTGGGTTGAATTTGCATCCAAACTATTCTCAATCAATTCTTTTACTACCGAGGCAGGGTTTTCAACAACTTCACCCGCTGAAATTTTATTTCTCAGGTCTTCAGATAATGCCTTAATCACTTCTATTACCCCTCATTTCCAGTGATGAAATAGTCTTTTTAAATAGTTTCCTATTAAGCTTTTCACCTTTTTTAAGCAAATTATCAACCTCTTTTTGTTTTTGATTTATATATGGTTTATCAATTAACTCAGGAAGGTTTATCAATACATTTAGACACCCTCCTCTTAAACCAGCATATGCGACTTCAGAGGCAACAGCTGCATCTGTAAGCGAACTGGGATTACCCTTATCAATAAGAATTTCTGCTAATTGCATTACCTCGTAACATTTTTTTGCTGTATTAAAAGGGATTTCAATAGCATATTTATTTGCCAGTAAGATAATTTTTGTTTTCTCTTTCTTATCTTGAACTGAAATAGCGGGTAGTCTAACAGCATCTAATACATTATTGAATGCTCTACTATCTTCAGAAACTAAGTGTGCTAAATCATCTTTTAATCCCTGTGCTTTTACACCTATTTCTTCCATTATCAAACGATTATGGAGAAGATCTTTTTTCTCATGAGTGAGGGATGCAACCATTGAGCAAAGTGCGGAACCTAAAGATCCTGACAACGCAGATACACTTCCACCACCAGGTGCTGGTGTATTTAATGATACACTATCTAAAAAGTCTTTATCAAACATATCATCGTTCTTATCCATTAATGCATAATCAATAATTTTTTCATTATTTATAAACGGCGTAACATCATTTAATCCTAAGGACTGTACCGCGCATTCAATAATATCAGAAACGGGAACACCAATTGACCTGTTTTGCTTTTGCAAATAGTACTTCCCTGCTGAAGTTATTGCATCGAGGGGAATCAGACCTACCAATTCACTACCCGTAACACGTATTCCTCTCTCATCTGCCAGAATACACGCTTTATCATATACATCATGAATTGTAGATTTTTTATAGTTATTAAAATTAATAGAAATTTGTGCTCGCTTAAAATCATCTACATACCAACCAATTGCTTTTACATCATTAAACATTCCTGGAACTTTTACAGGCTTACCATCATCATGCCTGACAATTTCACCATCTAGAAGATTCTTTGAATTAGGATTTGGTATTCTTTTGCTTCTACCTAACTCTCTAAGCTCAAATGCAATATCTTTTGCTAACCTAGTATCTTTCGTATTAAGATTAATATTATATGCGATTAAAAAATCTCGACAGCCTATTACAGTTGCACCAGCTTGTGGATGCATAACATTAGGACCAAAGTCAGGCTTCCATTCTGGATCAGATAATTTTTTCGCTAATCCCTCGTATTCACCACTCCTAATAATTGGAAGTTTGGCTCTGTTTTTATATTGTGCAGATTTTTCATATAAATAAATCGGAATTTTTAGCTCCTCACCAACACGTTTTCCTAAAATTTTTGTTAAGTTTATACATTCTTCATCACTTACTTCGCTCACTGGAATCATAGGGCACACATCCGTGGATCCTATCCTAGGATGTGTGCCTTGATGCTTATTCATATCTATTAATTCTGAAGCTGTTTTTATTCCTAAAAATGCAGATTCCAAAACAGCCATCGGGTCACCTGCAATAGTAACAACAGTTCTGTTAGTATCTTTACCAGAGTCAACATCCAAAACTTTCACATTTTCCACTGATTGCAAACTTTTAACAATAGAATGAATTGTATTTTTATCCTTGCCTTCAGAAAAGTTTGGTACACATTCAACTATTTTTTTCATAATCTAATTATATGCAATTTGTTTTAGATATATAATAAGAAACATTACAATTAGAAACATTAAAGCCGTCCATTTGAAAGATCTGGTTTTTAAAGAACTATCAAAATTAATTTTTTTGAAATATCCCATTTTATAGCCCCGCAAATACAAACATTAAAAAGTTTACAAATGGAGACATAATTAGCCATAGAATTGAAAAGCCCGTAATATACCCAAATAGTATTAACCCGAATAAAACTTGAGGACCAAACGATTGAATTTTCCAAGCAAGTTGAGGGTTATGCTTCATTAAGTAACCAGAAAAAATTTGAGACCCATCAAGTGGAGCTACAGGTATCATGTTAAAAACTGCGAGGGTAATATTTATTCTTGTAAAATAATACATTAAAACAACTATCGACTCTGGAAGTAATCCCGAAGGACTGAAAATTCTCAATAGTAGACCTGATGCAAAAGCTAAAATTAAATTTGCAAAAGGACCAGCGGCTGCCACCTTCATCATGTCAGTCCGTGGATTTCCTAAAAGTCGACTGTCAACAGGTACCGGCTTAGCCCAACCAAATCCAACAAAGAGTATCATCAAAGACCCCATAGGATCTAAATGTGCTAAAGGATTCATAGATAATCTTCCCATTCGAGCTGCTGTATTATCTCCACATTTATATGCCATCCAAGCATGTGCATATTCATGAAATGAAAGAGCAAATATTAAGGTAGGGATTAGTAAAATGAGCGCTTCTAGTGGTAGTCGAAATAAAATACTTAACTCCTAGGATGATGGGTCTTGTAGACCTCTCGAAGATGTTCTTTATCCAAATGTGTATATATTTGCGTAGTAGTAATATCACTATGCCCCAATAAAGCTTGTACAAACCTTAAATCTGCTCCTCCCTCCAATAAATGGGTTGCAAATGAATGTCTAAGAGTATGAGGAGAGACTGTTTTGAGAATCCCAGATAAAGAGGACCATTTATTTATGATTTTATTAATCATTGCTCGAGTTAAAGGTTTACCATTTCTACTAAGAAATACAGAACTAGATTGATCTTTCTTTTTGAAACTTGATCTTACATGTATCAGGTAATTATTTAAATATGTCTTTGCTCTTTTGCCAATAGGCAACAAACGCTCTTTCATACCCTTACCAAAAATCCTAATTAAATCATCATCTAAAAATAAATTAGATAGGTCTAAATCACATAATTCCGAAACCCGCAACCCACAAGAGTACAACATTTCGATTATTGCCTTATCTCTCTTCCCAAATTGAGATGTTTCGTCGATACAGTTTATAATAGAGGAAATTTCATTTTCGCTTAAAACAGATGGCAATTTTTTTGGTGATTTGGGACCTGATAAAATTAATGTGGGATTATCATTCATTAGTTTTTCTGCACTCAAAAATTTATGATAAGACCTAATGGATGAAAATCTTCTTGATATACTTGATGGGGCTAATTCTCTATTATCTAATTCTCTAATATAATTTCGAATGTCCATTTGTGTGATATTGGTAATCTTCTCTGCTTTTATAAAACTCAAATAATCCGTTAAATCTCTCTTATAAGCATCACATGTTTTAGGAGATAAGTTTCTCTCAATTCTAATAGTGATAAGATATTCTTTTAGATATTCTTTCAATTAATCAATTATTTTTTTTTCTATTAATCCACAAAGAATTTGTCCAATCATTATGTGTGACTCTTGTATTCTTTGCGTATTATCGCTAGGAACAAAAATGGTTACATCAGCCAAATTTTTCATTTTTCCCCCTGTCCTGCCAGTAAATAAGATAGTTTTAAGTCCTTTAAACTTAGCTTGTTTAATAGCCGCAATTATATTATCAGAATTTCCACTTGTTGAAATACCAATTAATAAGTCATTTTGGTTTCCAATGCCTTGAATTTGCCTAGAAAATACTGATTCAAACTCAGTATCATTTGACCATGCAGTCAGGAAAGAAGTATCAGTAGTTAAAGCCAGACTCGGAAAAGGTTTTCTATCATAGCTTCCCATACCACCCATTAGTTCTGTAGCGAGATGCTGAGCATCCGCCGCACTTCCTCCATTACCACACCATAAAATTTTATTTCCAGATTTAATGATTGAGACCATAACATTTGCAGCTAACTCGATCGAGTCCACACATTTTTCAATAACGGATTTATTGACAAAAATATTTTCTCTTATTTCATTTATGATTTGATCTTTCATCTAACCTTTCCAATGAACCGCTTTTGCAAAATCACTCATGCAACTATGATTTTTCTCAATAGCAGTACCAGTAACAATAATAGATGCTCCAGCTTTTACTAATTTTTCCGCGATTTCTGGGGAAGAAATGCCACCACCAGCTATTATAGGTATCGAAACAAGATTAGATACTGAATTTACAATATCACTTGGTATATGATTTTTTGCTCCACTACCTGCTTCGAGATAAATTGACTTCATTCCTAAATATTGTCCAGCAAGTGCATGAGAAGCTACTATATCTTTCTTATCCATTGGAATGGGTCTTGTTCCACTCATGAATTCAACAGAGGTAACGTTCCCTCCATCTAAAAGAATATAACCGGTTGAAATAGCTTCTAACCCTATATCCTTAACAATTGGTGCAGAAATAACTTGCTCTCCTATTAAATAATGTGGGTTTCTTCCAGACAAAAGAGATAAAAATAACATTGCATCGTAGTTAGAATTTATTTGATTTACCCCACCAGGGAATAATATAACAGGAACATTAGCTATTTGTTTTATCTTTTTGACTCTATCATTTGATTTCCCGTCCATCATTAAACTTCCACCAACAAAAATAGCATCTACCTCTGAACAATTTGCCATTTCTACTTGAGATAGAATCGAACCATCATTTTTATTATCTGGATCAATAAGAATTACGTAACATGCACCTCTGTTATTGTAAACATCAATTAATGATTGGAAGACTGACATTCAACTTATAAAACTTTTATACTCTTCAAAATTCATAAGACCATCTTTTTCTTCAAGTTTTGATGGAGATATTTTTATTAGCCAACCCTTTTTGTAAGGATCAGAATTTACAAGATCTGGGGCATCTTCTATTTCTTCATTAACAGATAATACTTTCCCTGATATGGGCGCAAATAAATCTGAAACCGTTTTAACTGCTTCAACCTCTCCAAAGGAAGATCCAGAATGTAAATCTTCTCCAATTTCAGGAAATTCGACAAAAATCACATCTCCTAATTGACTTTGTGCATAATCAGTAATCCCAACTATTGCATATTCCTCTTTGAACTCAACCCATTCATGATCTTTAGTGTAGAGTAAATGATTTGGTACAGACATATAATAACCTATTTATTTATTTTATTTTTGTATTCAAAGTTTTCAAGAAAACTTGTGTCAAAATTTCCAGATATAAATTTATTATCCTTCATAATAGCTAATTGGTATGGAATCGTTGTTTTTGGGCCATCTATTATTGTCTCTTGTAATGCTCTTTGCATTCTTAATATGGCCCTCTTTCTACTTTTTGCATGTACAATAATTTTGCCAATCATTGAATCATAATATCTAGGTATTTCATACCCAGAGTATGCATGTGAATCAACTCTAACTCCCTTACCACCAGGCATATGAAAAGAAGTTATATTTCCTGGAAAGGGTAAAAAGTTATTGGATGGATCTTCTGCATTTATTCGGCATTCTATGGAGTGACCTCGTAACTTTAGTTCCCTAGGTTCTATGATTTTCTCTCCAGCATGCATTAGAATTTGTTGTTTTATTAAATCAACTCCTGTAACCATTTCAGTAACCGGATGCTCTACTTGGATTCGAGTATTCATTTCCATAAAATAAAAATTTTTATTTTTATCCATCAAAAATTCTATTGTGCCAACTCCAATATATTTAACTGCTTTTGCGCCTCTAATTGCCGCTTTCCCTATCCTTTCTCGAGTGCTGGAGTCAACTAATGGTGAAGGGGACTCTTCAATAAGTTTTTGATGGCGACGTTGAATAGAGCATTCTCTCTCTCCCAAATGAATAATATTACCAAAAGAGTCACCTAAAACTTGTACTTCTATATGCCTTGGGTTTTCAATGAATTTTTCAATATAAATATCGCCGTTGCCAAAAGATGTAAGGGCTTCTTGATTAGCTGATTTAAAAGCAGATATCACATTTGATTCGTCTTCTACAAAACGCATACCTCGCCCCCCTCCGCCAGCGGATGCTTTTAGCATAACAGGATATCCCATTTCATTCGCTTTTAATAAAGCTTCTTCAGGACCACTAAGAGTACCATCTCCACCAGGGACTACAGGCACTCCAGCTTTTTTCATGGTTTGCTTTGCTTTTGCTTTATTGCCCATTGAGTCAATAATAGTAGGACTAGGTCCTAGGAAAGTGATTTTATTTTCACTACAGATTTTAGAAAATTTAGCTGATTCAGATAAAAAGCCATATCCAGGATGTATAGCATCAGCATCGGTAATTTCAGCAGCAGCTATTATTCTTGGAATATTTAAGTAACTGTCACTACTAGGTGGAGGCCCTATGCATACTGCTTCATCAGCAAATTTCACATGTAGGGATAATTCATCGGCTGTTGAATAAATTGCAACAGTTTTTATACCTAGCTCATTGCATGCCCTAATTACTCTTAGAGCAATCTCACCTCTGTTAGCAATTAAAATTTTATTGTACATTGAACTTTATTCAGGATTAATAGTAAAAAGGATTTGGTTATATTCGACAGGATTACCATCATCAACTTTAATTTCAGTTACAACACCATCAAAATCTGATTCAATTTCATTCATTATTTTCATTGCTTCAATGATGCAGAGCGTTTGTCCTATTTTGACATTATCGCCAATCTTGACATAATTATCATCTTCAGGGGTTGGAGCCGCATAAAATGTGCCTGGCATTGGCGAAAGGACCTTTTCTTTTGTCGTACCTTCGTTGTCGTTTTGCGAAGCGCTTAAATTAAGTTCATCTTTTGGATTATTCTGAATCTCGACTTCTTGTTTTCCTACTACAACTGGTTGTTCTAAATTACTTCCTCCGCTAGAAATCAATGTAGAGTTTTTCACAACTCGATATTGATGGCCCCAAGATTTTATTTCAATCTCATTTACATTAGAATTCTCAAGTATATATATAATCTCTTTAAGCTTATCCTGCCACATTTTTTCTCCTAGTATATTTTAATCTTTTGACCTTTCGACATACTCTCCAGTACGAGTATCAATTCTTAGTTTGTCTCCCTCATCTATAAATAAGGGAACATTTAACACATACCCTGTTTCCAACGTAGCAGGCTTATTAGCTCCAGTAGCAGTGTTACCTTTAAATCCGGGCTCTGTCTTCGATACTTCCAAGATTACATGGGAAGGTAGCCTTACATCAAGGACTTCATCTTCGTCAAAAAGTAAATCTACAACAGTGCCAGCGATTAGAAAGTTTTTTTTGTATCCAATAGATTTTGTGATGACATTTATTTGATCAAAAGTCTCACTATCCATAAATATATGATTTTCACCGTCAACATATAGAAACTGCATTGATTTAGCTTCTACTCTAATAAACTCAAGCTTATGCCCAGCATTGAATGTTTCATCAATAATTTTTCCTGATTGAATATCTTTTAGCTTAGTTCTTACAAACGCACCACCCTTACCAGGTTTAACATGTTGAAATTCTATAACCTTCATCCGTTTGTTTTTATGTAAAATTACAACACCATTTTTAATATTAGCAGTACTTGCCATATAACTTCCTAAAATTTATTAATATTTTATTCATTCAAATTTACAATACTCAATACACTGTTCAAATGAGTTGAATAATAAACCAGAAGATTAATTAAAGGTTACTAATAATAGTTTTTATTTTTTCTTTATCCAGTTCCATTTCGGACTTAGTAGGCATTTGAAGTGCATATTTTACATGATCAGAAAGATTTAAGAATACAATCAACTCTTCAAATTGAAGATCTTCCATCGGAAAAAGAGATCTGGATTCCTTTATTTCTTCAGTTGTCATTTCAAGAGTACGAATATAGTATTTTGTCTCAATATATTCTCTAAAAATATGTGATAATTTTGTATAAAAATCTTTTGTGAACTGGCTAGAGTTTAATTCTTCAAGGCGCCTAAATGCCCTATCTTTCGGCAACTCTATATATTTATAGTTTATTTTATTGTAAAATTTTTTTTCGCGTTTTTTCCAAACAGTAATTATTGCATAAACTATTGTTATTATGACAATAACTAAAATTAAATTTTTTATCGGCCATAAACCGCTGACTGGAACTGGTCCCTTAAGCGGTCTAAAATTTTTATCTTGCAATGTTGACAATATAGATAAAATAGAATATTCTTTAGATGGAGCGGTCATAAGAAACTCTACTCTTCCATTATCATCTAATATTTCAATAGAATAACTTGGAGTTGTAAACCTTCCAGTATCCCAAGATATTATCTCAAATTCAATTTGATTATTTGTGTTATTTAATGATAAAAGTTGTTTTACTTTAATCGTATCATTATCAATATTTAATTTTGGAAAATTGTAATTAAAGCTATCATTACCTTCTAACTTAATTGACCATCTTATAATTTCACCAATATAGGCTTTGTTTGTGTCCAATTCTGAGCTTATTAGGAGACCTTTAGAAAATAATATAGATTGAAAAAAAAATAATAGATATATCACTAATTTCTTTTTTCTCTTGATTTAAAAAAAGATAATAAGGGATCAACAAAATCTTCATCAGTTGAAATTGAAACTAAATCTATTCCAAACTTTCTCATTCTTTTTTTAAAGTTTAATTGTTTAATACTTATTTCTTCCTTCAACTCTTTCATCATTTTTTTAGATGAAGTATCTATCCAAAACATCTCTCCTGTTTCAGGGTCCTCAACCTTAAAAAAACCCAAGTCTGGGAAGTCTAATTCGGCTGGGTCTAATATTTGAATAGCTACAATATCATGTTTTTTATTTACAACTTTCAAGGAGGTTAAATAATTATCATCCAAAAAATCAGATATTAAAAACACCACGCATTTTCTTTTTGCAACTTTTAATAAATAATCAAGAGCTTGACAAATAGAAGTTTTAGAACCAATTGGATCCCTAAATAATAATTCTCTTATAACTCTAAGAACATGAGTTTTCCCTTTTTTAGGGACGATATATTTTTCTACAATATCTGAAAATAAAATAAGGCCGACTTTATCATTGTTTTTTATCGCAGAAAATCCTAAAACAGAGGCAATTTCGGCGCTATAATCTTTTTTTAGCTGACTTCCAGTTCCAAATTTTCCAGAGGATGAGATGTCAACAAGCAAAAAAACTGTTAATTCTCGTTCTTCTTCAAAAACTTTTACAAAAGGTGAACCTGCTCTAGCAGTTACATTCCAATCTATCAGCCTTATATCATCACCAGGATTGTACTCACGAACTTCAGAAAACGTCATACCTCTTCCTTTAAAAATAGAATGATATTCCCCCCCAAAAAGATCATTAACTAATCCACGAGTTTTAATTTCAATCCGCTTAACTTTTTGAAAAATCTTTTTAGGAATCATTTAGTATTTAAGGTACTTCTACTACTTCAAATAACCTTTGAATTACATCCTCGGAAGTCAATTCTTCTGCTTCTGCTTCATAAGAAAGAATTATTCGATGACGCAAAACATCTGCACCAATATTTCTAATATCCTCTGGTGTGATATAGCCTCTATTTTCAGTGAAAGCCCTGGCTTTTGCTGCTCGAACTAAATTTATTGTAGCTCGAGGAGAAGCTCCATAATCAATTATACCTTCTAAATCTTCTAATCCATTGTTTGATGGGTCTCTAGTCGCAAATATTAAATTTAAAATATAATCCTCAACTTTTTCATCAACGTATATTTCTTCGATTACTTCCTGAGCATCAATTATTTCATTTCTCGAAACAATTGATGCTACTTCTTTATTTTTGTTTGATTTAGTATTTTGTCGAAGGATTACTCTTTCAGAATCTAAACTAGGATAATTAACTATTAATTTAAATAAAAACCTGTCAACTTGTGCCTCTGGAAGGGGATAAGTACCTTCCTGCTCAATTGGATTTTGAGTAGCCATGACTAAAAATGGCTTATCTAAAAGAAAAGTTTCTTCTCCAATAGTTATTTGTCTTTCCTGCATAGCTTCAAGCAATGCACTCTGAACTTTTGCTGGTGATCTATTTATTTCATCGGCTAGAATAATATTAGAAAAAACTGGTCCTTTTCTAATATCAAATTCTCCAGTTTTTTGGTTGTAAACCAAAGTTCCCAATAAATCAGCTGGAAGCATATCTGGAGTGAACTGAATCCTTTGAAAATCAGTCTTGATTAACTTTGAGAGTGTTTTAACCATTAAAGTTTTAGCTAGCCCAGGTAATCCTTCTAATAATATATGCCCATCTGCGAGAATGGCAATAATTAGTTTATTAATTAATTCAGATTGCCCAGAGACTACACTTGACATGCTTTTTTTCAGACTATCAATAAATTTTGATCGTTCAGAAATTTTTTCGTTGATCTCAGTTAAGCTAAAGTTATTCATCATGTTTTAATTAAGATGTTATATGTTTTAAGGCTGGAATTTCATCGACACTTTTTCCTAAATAATCAATTTCAAATTTTACGGATGGTGATAACTCGTGTTTAGGGAACCTACTTAAAAATTCTTCATATTCAACCTTAGCACTTTTTGTATCATTCAAAATATTTGCATATACGTATCCTATCATAAATAGTGCATGCGGCTCCTGCTCAGATCCAGAGAAAAATTCAATAACTTTTCTATATTCTTGTATTGCTGTATTGAAATCTCTTAAATCATTCATGTATATATCACCTAGCATGTATTGAGCTTTTGGTAAAAGTTTATATTTTGAATAATTTTCGATTAAAAACATTAAGTGCTCAATGGCTTCTTTCGTCATCTCTTTTTTTCGTAACGATTCAGTTTTATTTAATATATAATCTGGAAATTCTTCAATTTCAATTTTTGCCTGCTCTCCTTGTTTAGATTTTGGATAACTCTTAGCAAGTTTTTCTAGTGTGTAAAACCCAGAAGAAAGATCATTCTGCCAGTTGAGATGTATTGTGGAAATCTTATACAATGCATTAGATGCTAGACTATCATTAGGAAATTTCTCTAATAACTTTTCTAGATCTTTTAGGGCTAAAGCAGGTTGATTATTTTTCAGTTTTTTTTCTGAAAGTTCAAATAACTCAATTGATGATTTTGAACATCCAGTTAAAAATAGTAATCCTAAAATAGTAATAAACTTTAATTTCATTATATCCCTCATATTAAAAGTGCCAAAATCTAATGCATGTTTTATATTGCAAAAAGTATTTGGTTAAATTTAAATTATATTTTCAAACGATTGTTCCCAGAAAATTAAAATAGATTTTGCACACCTAGCTGAACCCTGCTCTCTTTATTTTCTTTCAATCTATAAGCGTAGTCTATTCTAAAAGGGCCCAAAGGTGTTCTAACTGTTACACCTAAACCTACATTCCATTTCATATCTGAGATTGAAATAGAAGACATCTCACTAGTTAAAATCCCACCATCACTAAAAATGGTAAGCCCAATTAGTTTGTATATATCTGCTCGACATTCTATGTTTGTCATCATTCGAATTGTCTCTCCAAGTGGGATACCATCTTTATTACTAAATCTTAATACATCCCAAGCTCTCATTGAAGTACTACCTCCAAGATAAAATTTTTCATAAGAATAATCATTATAATTATCATCCCAATTCCACATTCTTCCGAATTGTATTCTTAAAGCAAGAACACTTTTAATTGTAACTGGATAATAGGATTGAATTGTTACATCTGTTTTAAAGTATTCCCTAGAACCTCCAAATCCTGTGGATTTAAAAATAAAGTCCATTAAATAACCTTTTTTGGGATATAAAGGATCATCTTTACGATCAAAATATATTTTACTTAAAAGAGACCTCTCTTGAATATTAGTTTCAGATTTGTCGCTAAACTCCTCCCATACTATTTTATTTTCAATATAAGATCGGTTTTTTATTTGAAAACGTTGCTTAAAATTTGCTCCAAATCTATCAATTGATTTATCATACTTTTTATAATTCTCATAAATTATGAATCTTTCAAAGTATCCTGTTATCGTAGTAGGAAATCTAATATTTAAGAACCAATTACTTGAAATACTTGCATCATACCTGAACCTAGGATTTGCAAAATCAGTTTCCAGAGGAACCCCTGCAAGAATCTTAGTTGAAAATTGCTTTGGAGTATTATAGGCAGCACGATTGCGCCATTCAATTGTAGCACTTAAAGCAGGTAATTCTGGTGATCCTTCTGCAAAACTTATGGGATCATAACCTCCGGCTGAGTACCATTCTCTTTGTTTATATCTTCTGAATTCAATTACTAGATTCACAAGTGAATCAGAATTTGCTACTCTAACAGGTATTAAATTTGCCATAGAGAAAATTCCCATTTCTCTTAATTGTTTTAGAGTTTTATCCGTTTCTTTTTTTGTGTAAAGATCACCTTCTCCATATGTTAACTCTCGCAGAATAATAGTAGAATCAATGTTACCAGTTTTTTCAAAAAATGTCTTCTGAATGTAAACATCTTTTTTTTCTTCTATGTTTACTACTACAGATACGGAATCTGTAACCAAATCTTTAATATCTACAGTAAAAAACAGTTTACCTAAATTATAATACTCATTTTCCAACAAATAAAGGTTATCGTTAATTCCAACTGGGTTATATGGATCTCCAATTGACAAGCCTAAAAGATCACTAATTCTGGCATCTGGAATAGAGTGATTACCATTGATTTTTAGGTCACTTAAATAATATCTTTTTCCTTCATTAATTTTAAAAAAAATATCAGCTTTTGAATCAATGATTTTATGAGATTCTTGAATTTGAACATCTAAAAATCCTTTTGAATGGTAATAATTTTTTAATGTGAGGGCATCAAGTTTTAACAATCTTGAGTTAAACTCTGGTTGCCTATAAAAAAAAGTAGGGGGTCTTTGACGAACGATAAAAAGGATCTCATTTAAAGATACATGCTCATTACCAATAAGGTCTAACTTATTAATTATTATCTTTTCATTATCTCCAAAAAGGATAACTATACATGCTAATGTGTAAGCACTAATTATTTTAAGTCTGTGCATTAATTAATAGGCGTATTTATAGCGATATTTTACATTATAATTTCCATCTTTACCTACATTAGCTACTACAGAAAAATGACGATTCAATTTGTATTCCACACCCAGTTGAGATTGGTCATTAAGCGAAAATGACCTTTTATAGGATAAGTTTAAAAATGTTTTATCACCTATTTGTTTTTTTGCTGCAAGTTCGAAATCTTCGCTTGAACCTTGCAAAAGGCCTGCCGCACCTGATATATTAATATCATCAAAATAACTAATCATTCCAATACTAGACTCTCTTATATTTTTTTCTAGTTGAGTCTCTAGAAGTGCTCCAAGAAACGAAACAGTTTGATTCCCAAATCCAGTAGAGGTACCTTCTTGGTCTTCAAATCGTTTTCCCCAAGTTAATAATTCTAAAATATCACTTTCGGAAAAACCACTTGCAGACTCTAAAATGATTTCAGGTTCGTCGATGCCACCAACCATTTTTAGTTCAATTCTTTCATTATCGATCATGGTGTAAGCACTTAGATTTATTAATGGGTTAAAACCTTTATTATCAAAAGTAACCATCCCGTTCAGGTTTTCAAAGTTATCTTTATGAGTAAATGCACTCCCATCCTCAACCATAATATGACCTCCAAAATCAACTTCTTGATATCCGATTTGTGACAGGTTCAATTCTCCAGTAATTTCAGCATCTATCTGTGAATTTTGAAAAAAAGCTCTATTACGAAATGGTATGTTGAGATTATAAGACATTATTGTGCTCTTATCTTCAACAATTGGTGTTCCAATATCTTCTGTTGCGAATTCATAGAAAACGTTAATTTTTTCAGGTTCAATCTTTCCCGCAATATAAACTGTATCCCTTCCAAAAATAGAAAGATCTAAGCTAGTCTCACCGACAATATCTAAAAAAAGTAATCTGAAAGAAGCATTTTTGGATTTTAATTTTAAATTATAATGAGGATTAAAAAATTTATTTAAGTTTATTTCACCTTCGATTTGTGTATTAGGAGTTTTTCTGCCGTAATTTTTTTCATTTTCAATATTTAGATCAGCAATAAGATTTCTTATTTTCAATTTATTATTTATTAATTGAGCTTCGCCATTTATAAATCTGACAGGATCATTTAAAAGTTGGGTATAAAAAACACCATCTTGAATTAGAATATATCCATCTCTTGTTAAATTTTCGATAGTACCTTTTAAATTTAGCATAATTTTAAAATTTCCGCTTGAAGAATCTAAATCAGGAATATATGGAGAAAGAAAAGGTAGATCACTAAGATTGGCTTCCGTGCTTAGATTTATTGAGTCATTTTCAAAATATTTTCCAAAAGTACTAGACCCAATATTCAAATCAAACGGGATATTTCCAGAAGTGTATATTTGGCCATTATCATTTTTAGCCTGTGCTGATTCTATGAAAAGATTTTTACCATTATAAGATCCTTTGCTAACTATACTTTGCATTCTTACTAAATCAAATACCGGTTTGTCTATTTTAACCTCATAAGAAAAAAGTGTCTCTTCATTTGTTCCATTAAGGTTAATGCTTCCAGTAGCTAACCCACTAATATTGAAAAATCCTGGTATAAATCGATGCAAAAACTCCAAAGATAGATTTGAAAAACTAGACTCCATAGAGATAGCTACTCGATCGCTATGATTTTTTATTGGAACTATCCCATCTATATGTAATCCTATTGATTTTTCCTTAGTGATCGATAAGTCATTTAAATGGAGTACTCCATTTTTATATAACCCTGAAATAACCATTTCATCAAATGGCTCTTCCATGTAGACTCCATTTTTGAAGGATAGATCAACATCTATATCAAAATCTTTATTATTGGTTTCTATAAAAACTTCCCCAAAAACAATACCTGTCATTTTCAACCGTTCATCTTCGATAAATTGTGTTAGTATTTCAGCATCAAAGTTGGACATCTTAAATGTACCCTCAAGATTTTGGTTTTTCATTATTACGCCTTCCATTAAACCATCATTAATATGGAATTCAAAAGGTTTAACCTTCATATTTGAATCTTTAAATTCAAAAAATACAGGTTTTGCGTTTACTAAATAATTATTTTTATGGGCCAATTGAATCCTATCAATTTTGTAATGACTGACTCCATCAAAACTACCTGACAATTGCAAAAAATCTTTATCTGATTGGAAGTGAAAATTTTCAATTATTATAGAGTTATTTTTAAAAACTCCATATACTGTCCCACTATCAAAATTCCTACCCTTCCATTCTCCTTTGCCAGATTTAATATCTATAAAACCACTAAAAAGACTATCTTGAGTATATATTTGAGAGTTTAATTCTAAGGACTCCAAATGAAACTTATCTATAATAATATTTTCGCAGGAAAGCTCAGCTACCACGGATGGTTTATTAAAATTCCCTGAGACCTTTAATCTCCCGCTTGCTTTTCCAGATACAAATTCACCTGGCAGAAAATTATTAACTAATTCAATATTAGCTTTCTCTAAATCTAAAAGAACGTCAACAAAATTTTTTCTGAAGTCACCTTTCCCATTTATTGTTAAATAACTATCCCCAACTAAAAAAATTACTGGTGAGATTGTAGAAATTGTACTGTCTTTATAATTAAATAACCCATGAACAGAGATTTCACCTTGGTTAAATAATTTTTCTTCCACCATTTCTAAGTTCATATTTATTTGATCTAATACTAATCCTTCGTCTAAAGTAGCATCCATATTAAAGAGACCAGACATTTGTGTTGGCTTCTGATTCTTTATCCACCTAGATAAATCAAAATTCTTTAAATCCATAAAGCAACTAAAATTCTGTCCATCCATCCAAGATCCATTCATTTGGAGTTTAGATTGTTCACCAAGTAATCTTAGATGTTTTAAAATCCACCTCTTAGAATCCTTATACAGAGAAAACTCACCTTTCATATCAAGGCCCAGTTTGTTTTCGAGATTAATTTCACCGTTAAATGAATTAAAATCTGCTAAGAATTGGAATTTTCCATTAAAATTAGAAAATTTTGTTTTGAGCGGTAGCTTTGTGAACATTTCTTGTGGAATAGAAAAATTCATAAGCTCAACATCACCCTTTAACTTATTCAGCAACTTCTCAAAATAGATATCTCCTCTAATTGGAAAGTTTAAAAAAGTTCCTTTTATATTTTCTAAATAATAGGACTCCCCATTATCTCCCATAGTCAGATGATCAAAATGAAGATTAAGCTGTGGATTTTCATCTAACGCTAACTTAAATAAATCAAATTGAATAGTAGAATATTTCTTTGTTTTTAACTCCCCTCCCAATAAAACATTAAAAACATTTTTATGTCCATCGATATTTGATGCTAAAAGACCTTCAATAAAAAATGTGTTAATATGGAATGGAATATTGATTGGTTGTTTATAAAAATCTTCGTTTATGGGATTTTGATTTGGGATATAGTTAGCATCAAGACCTTCCATTGTAATTAGATCAAAAACAATAATTGGGTTGTTAATAATTGAAGAAATAAATCCGATATTGAATGATAACTTTTCAATTTTTACAACAGAACCTAAAGAATGGTGAAATATTACATTTTCTAGACAAGTAGTACCAAATAAAGATCCTAATGAATTTTCAGCTTTCATCTCCCAACCTGTATTCAATATTTTTTGATTAATCCAAGAATAAAACCTATTTTCCCAACTTATTGTTTTAGAAAAGAAAATAGTGGCCAATAATAAAATAAAGACACCAGCTAGGAGATATTTTTTCTTAAAATACATTATGAAAACATTATAATATAAAAATCAAATTAGGAAAGTAGATTCAAAAAAAAAAGGCACTTAATAAGCACCTTTTTTTTTTAAAAAAAACTGATTTTCAATCTACTACTTCAAAATCTGCATCTTCAATTTCATTTTCTTTACTATTTTTCTTGGTTTTTTTATTTGCAGAAGAAGTTTTAGGATCACCACTATTGCCTTGATTACTATCTACCATTTTTGAAGCTAATGAGCTCCAAAATGTATTTAGAGCTTCTAATGAAGATTTAATATCTTCAGAATTACCACTATCTTTAGCTTTTTTCAAATCTGAAACTTTTTGTTTTAATTCATTTTTTTCTTTAGAGTCAAGCTTACCGCCATGTTCTTCTAGATTCTTTTCAGTCTCATAAATAAGATGCTCTGCTTGATTTACTATATCGATCTTTTCTTTTTTCTCTTTGTCGGCTGATTCATTTTTCTTTGCATCATTTACCATTTTTTCAATTTCGGAATCTGAAAGGCCTGAAGAGGCTTCTATCTTAATACTTTGTTCTTTTCCAGTAGCTTTATCTTTAGCATTTACATTCAATATTCCATTTGCATCAATATCAAAAGAGACTTCAATTTGTGGAACACCTCTAGGTGCTGATGGAATATCTGCTAGGTGAAATCTTCCTATAGTCTTGTTATCGACAGCCATTCCCCTTTCACCTTGAAGAACATGAATTTCAACTGTGGTCTGGTTATCAGCTGCTGTACTAAAAACTTGTGATTTTTTTGTTGGAATTGTGGTATTTCTCTCAATTAAAGTGGTAGAGACACCACCTAAAGTTTCAATACCTAATGATAATGGCGTTACATCTAAAAGTAAGATATCATCGACATCACCAGATAGAACTCCTCCTTGAATAGCTGCTCCAAGAGCAACTACCTCATCTGGATTAACACTTTTATTCGGTTCCTTTCCAAAAATCTCTTTAACTTTTTCTTGAATTTTTGGCATACGGGTAGATCCACCAACAAGAATGACTTCATCAATATCATTATTGGAAAGACCAGCATCTTTTATAGCCTGCAAACAAGGTTCAATAGTTCTTTCAACTAAATCAATAACTAAATCTTCAAATTTTGCAAGAGTTAAGGTTAAATGTAAATGTTTTGGACCTGATGAATCAGCAGTAACAAATGGAAGATTGATATCTGTTTGTTTGGAAGACGAAAGTTCTTTTTTGGCAGTTTCAGCTGCTTCTTTTAACCTTTGGAGCGCCATTGGATCTTCACGAAGATCTATCCCATCTGATTTTTTAAATTCTTCTGCAATCCAATCAATTACTTTCTGATCAAAATCATCTCCACCTAAATGGCCGTCTCCATTTGATGATTTAACTTCAAAAACACCATCGCCTAATTCGAGAATTGATACATCAAATGTTCCACCTCCTAAATCAAAAACAGCTATTTTCTCATCCTTTTTCTTATCAAGCCCATACGCTAAGGATGCCGCAGTAGGCTCATTAATAATTCTCCTTACATTTAGTCCTGCAATCTTACCAGCATCTTTGGTAGCTTGCCTTTGGGAGTCATTGAAATATGCTGGAACAGTAATCACGGCATCAGAAACCTTTCCCCCTAAATATTCCTCAGCTTGCTGCTTCAATTTTTGAAGAATCATAGCAGAAATTTCAGGTGGTGTGTAATCCTTATCTGAAATTTTCACAACGCACGCATTAGTTGAGTTTTTATCTACTTTGTAAGGAACTTCTTTAAGCTCTTCGCTCACTTCTTTGAATAACCTTCCCACAAAGCGTTTAATTGAAAAAACTGTATTCTCTGGATTTGTCACTGCTTGTCTTTTTGCAGCTTGTCCTACAAGGCGCTCTCCATCCTTGGCAAAACCAACAATTGAAGGAGTTGTTCTTCCTCCTTCAGGACTAGTTATTACTGTAGGTTCACCGCCTTCTAAAACAGCGACACACGAATTAGTTGTACCAAGATCTATTCCAATAATTTTACTCATAATAAATAACTCCAAATTCTGAAAAAATATTTTATGTTTTTATCCTTGTTATTACAAGTAGCGTACCAAAGTATTGCATAGTATTTTTTGGCAGAACTATTGATCGCTATATAAATTTTGGCAGACTACGTACTTGTTGGAACTTATGATTTTAAACTAATTTTTAGCTTATTTTTTATAGACTTAACTATAATAGTTTCACCTTTAAGCACTTCATTTCTGAGAAGAATTTCTGAAATCGGATTTTCAATCATTGTTTGTATAGTACGACGTAAAAATCGTACTCCATATTCAACATTATATCCTTTTTTTAATATTAAGCTTTTAGCAGACTTGTATACTATAATTTTTATATCTAATTCAGAAAGATTTTTTATTAAGTCAATAAGTTGCAAATCAATTATTTCATATACATCTGTTTTTTTAAGCGAATTAAATACTATAGTTTCATCTAATCTATTTAAAAGTTCCGGGGAAAAGATACTTTCTACAGATTTCAAAATGTTTTTCTCCATTTTAACATAATCTTCCTTATTACCATTTTCATTAAACCCAAAACTATGATTATCTAGATTCTTTGTTCCAATATTTGAGGTCATAATTAATATTGTATTTTTAAAATCTATTTTTCTCCCCAGCGAATCGGTAAGTATTCCCTCATCAAATACTTGAAGTAAGATATTGTAGATATCTGGATGACCTTTTTCAATTTCATCAAACAAGACTACAGAATATGGATTTCGTCTTACTTTTTCAGTTAGTTCCCCTCCTTCGTTATAGCCTACATAACCAGGAGGTGATCCAATCAGCCTTGACAAAGAAAACCTTTCAGTAAATTCGGACATATCAATCCTAATGAGTGCATTATCATTAGAGAATAAATATTTTGCTAAAGATTTTACAGATTCCGTTTTACCTACTCCTGTTGGTCCTAAAAACAAGAAAACACCTACTGGTCGATTTGGATTTTTCAAACCTGACCTTGATCGTTTTATGGCGTTAGAAACACTATTTATTGCACGATCCTGTCCTACAATTAGATTCTTAAGCGCGTTGTCTAAATTTAAAATTTTATTTCTTTCAGATTTTGAAACTTTTGAGATTGGTATTCCGGTCATTACAGATACTATATCTTCTATCTTATCCCCATCAATTTCTAAAAACATTTTTTCATCTTTTTTTTGCCAACTATTTTGTTCTTCATTTAGTCTAAGGCTTAATTTTTTTTCTTTGTCCCTAATAATTGCGGCATCTTCAAATAGTTGTTGCGAAACTTTTTTTTCTTTTTCAATCCTTAATTTTTCTAATTGGTTTTCAATCTTCAGGATTTTTTTAGGGACTTCAAAGTTAAACATATGAGCTTTTGCCCCAGCTTCATCTAAAATATCTATTGCTTTATCAGGTAAAAATTTATCAGTAATATACCTTTCAGATAATTTGACACATGCATTTATTGCACTATCAGTGTATTTAACTTTATGATGATTTTGATATTTTTCTTTTAAACCATGTAATATGTTTATTGACTCTTTTTTTGAGGGAGGATTAATAATGACTTTTTGGAATCTTCGATCTAATGCACCATCTTTTTCAATATTTTTTCTATATTCATCCAAAGTTGTTGCTCCGATACAATGGATTTCACCTCTAGCTAAGGATGGTTTAAACATGTTAGATGCATCTAGAGAACCAGTAGCACTTCCAGCTCCAACTAAAACATGAACTTCATCAATAAATATAATTATATTATTATTTTTTTGTAATTCTGCCATCAAGCTTTCTAATCGTTCTTCAAATTGTCCCCTATACTTAGTCCCGGCGACAATTGAAGAGATGTCTAAGGACATTACTCTCTTATCATGCAATACTCTGGGAAGATTTTTACTTATGATTTTTTGAGCAAGCCCTTCAATTATTGCAGTTTTCCCGACCCCAGGGTCCCCAATTAGGACAGGATTGTTCTTCTTTCTCCTTAATAAAATTTGTGCTATACGTTCGATTTCTTTACTACGACCAATTACCGGATCAAGTTTGGATTTCCTAGCAAGTTCAGTAATATCTCGAGAAAAATGATCTAAAGTTGGAGTTTTACTCTTTGTTTTAATACTTTTATCGCTTTCTAATTCTTCTACTGAATAGGTCCCATCTTCAGAAAAAATTAAATCACTCACAGTTTCATAATCTAAGGAAAATGATTTTAAGACCCTACTAGCAATACCTTCGGGCTCTTTGAGCATTGCTAGTAATAGATGTACATCATCTGAAATAGAATCTCCTCTGCTTGACGCTTCATTGTATGAATTTCTCAATATTCGCTCAGCTCTCCTGGTTAAGGGTAAATGGCCCAAATTCAAAGTACCACCAGAAGTTTTGATTTTGTTGTTAATTGAGTTGATCATTTCATTAATATTTATACTAAATATGTCTAAGATTTTTTTTCCTTTACCTGAATTAACCTTTAAAAGACCAAGCAAAATATGTTCTGAACCAACATAACTATGTCCCAGTTCAATAGCTTCTTCTTTTGATTGTTTAATAATAGACTGTACTCTTTTAGAAAATTTTTCTTTCATTTTATCTCACTGCTTTTAAAACACCATTTGCAAGATTATACTTGCTGTATCCTAATTTAGCAACATCAGGATTATGGGTTGTTATGATTATCGATTGATTAAAATCGTTATTGATTTTTTTTAAAAGTTCAATTAAAACTAAAGCATTTTTTTCATCTAAATTTCCTGTAGGCTCATCGGCTAGAAGAATCTTAGGTTTATTAATTATACCTCTTATTAGAGCTACCCTTGATCTTTCTCCTCCAGATAATTGATTTGGATAGCAATTCATTTTTGAACTAAGATTTAATTCTGCAAATAAATCTACTGCTTCATCTTTTTTTTGAGAACTTGAATTTCTTATCCATACTGGCATTAATACATTTTCAATTGCGGTGAATTCTGATAGTAAATGATGAAATTGAAAAACAAATCCAATCTTTTGATTACGTATTTTTGCAATTTCATGATCATTTAAAGCCAAAATATTTAATCCGTCGATTTCAACTTCTCCAAAATCAGGTTTATCTAAAGATCCTAAAATATTAAGTAACGTTGATTTTCCAGATCCTGATTGTCCTGTAATAGTAATAATTTGATTCTCTTCAACTTTAATTGATAAATCACTTAAAACTGATAAGGTTTTTTCTCCGTTATCATAAGATTTAAAAATATTTCTAGCTGTGAGAATTACTTCGCCCATCGTAATGCTTTTGTTAGTTCTAAATATGCTATTTTCTTCGCTGCAAAATATGAAGAAAGAATAACAAAGCTCAAGACTATGATGCAAACTACGAAAAAATCAATAATACTTATTTTCATAGGCAAAAAGTCAATGAAATATATTTTTGACGGCAATGGGATGAATGAAAATATATTTTGGGAAAAAATGATTAATAATGCTACACAAAATCCATATAGTGCGCCCTTCAAAGCTGTTTTGATTCCTAAAAAGACCACAATAATCACAAGTTCTTTTTTTGGGGCTCCAAGTACTCTAATCATTCCAACTTCCTTCATCTTCCTTATAGATAATAGAATAAGGCTCGATGAAAGGTTAAAAGAAGCTACTAAAAAAATTAGTCCCAAAATAATAATTGCAGCTAAGCGCTCCATTTTCATTGCATCAACAAGGGATTTATTTTTTTCTTGCCAAGATTTAATTGCTACATTATCTCCAATAAGTTTATATAATTTTAATTTTGTAGTATCAATCATTTTTTGATTATAGACTTTGATATCATATCCATCAAAATTATTTTTTCTTTTAAAAAGATTTTTCCCGTCATTTATTGTAATAAAAATATAAGAGTCATCATAGTTCAATACTTTTGTAGAAAAAACTCCTGAAATGCTCATTTTCTTCATTGGTGGAAGTCCTATGCCATAAACTTGATCAATAGGACTAAATAAGGTAATTTCATCATTAATACCTTTCCCAAGTCGATTTGCTAATCCCTGACCAATTATAATATGACCATTTTTAAGTCGATCTCCTTTGATGGGTATTTCATAGAAGTCATCCATTAGACTTTCATCTATAGCTTTTATGAAAACTATTAAATTATCCTGGTTACCTTTTATTATACCTTTCCTTTCCATGTA
>CACKSF010000009.1 GCA_902602795.1 uncultured Fidelibacterota bacterium | reverse complement strand
TAATAGTGATAATACTGATGATAGTAATAATAATAATAAGAGCCATAATTACTTTTACTTGTAACTGCATTCATTACAATACCGTCTAAAGGAGCTTCAATATTTTTTAAGTTAGCCATTGTATGATGAAAAGCTTTTTTATCAGTCCGGCCAGCTTTGATTACTAGTATAATACTATCAATCTCTTTTGAAATCATAGTAGCATCTGTGACAGCAACAAGTGGAGGACTATCAAAAAGAATCATGTCCCAATCCGACTGTAATTTTTTTATAAATTGTGACATCTTTTTAGAACCTAGCATTTCTGAAGGGTTTGGTGGTATTAATCCTGAAGTCAAAAGAGATAAGTTTTCAATTTCTGAAGGTTTAATTAATTTGCGATAGTCATTGGTTTGTCCAGAAAGGTAGTTAGTAACACCTGGCTCTCTCTTTACATTGAAAACTGAGTGTATTACCGGTCTTCGCAAATCTGTATCAACAAGCAAGGTTTTCCTTCCAAGATTAGCAAAAGTAATAGCCAGATTAGCTACAGTAGTTGTCTTCCCTTCACCCGGTCCAGCACTAGAAATAAGGATTGATTTAATATCTTTTGTATTTGTAAGTAAAATATTTGTTCTTAGACCTCTGTAGGACTCTGAGATCGGAGATTTAGGATTATCTCTTGTAATAATTTTTCTTTTTATTCCCTTCTCACCGCCCAAGACTGTAATGGATTTACTTTCTAAATATCTACTAATTATACCTTGAGAACTTATTTTACCAATTGCAGGTATAACACCTATCACACTTTTATCATATTTCTCTATTTCATCAATTGTTTTTATAGTGTTGTCAATAAATTCTATAAGAAAGACTATAACTAAAGAAATACCCAAACCAAAAAAACTAAAAATAAGAATATCTTTTTGATGATTTGGTGTAAAAGAACTTGAAGGTTTTTTAGCTAAATCAACTATTTGCACATCTCCTTTTTCAATTACATTATTCATTTTAGTTGTTTCTAATGTATTAACAAGTTGTAGATAATGCTCATTTAATATTTCATGTTCTCTATTCATTCTTTCCATCATCATGTTAGTCTCAGGAACTGAATTAAGTTTATTCTTAAAAAGATCTAACATTTTTTCATTTTGATCTTTATTTAATTTTAATGCTATCATACTGTTTTCTAAAGCTAGGATTTGAGAAATTTGATCATTTCGCATTAATAATGGATCATTAGTAGTCATCCCTTTTTCAATTAGCATCGAAGCTTTCTTATTTATTTCTTCTTTTATAAGGTCATGTTTTTCATTTAATGCAATTACAGAACCATGTTTGTCTCCATAGATTCCAGAATTTAATGCAATCTGCGATTCGATGCGTCCAACTTCGCTCCGCAAGGAAGATAATTGTATATTTATATTATCCATTAAAGAACTAGTTAGATTTAATTCTTGTTTAGAGAATTTAGATTTTAGCAAATCAATCTGTTTTTGTTGGATACTTAATTCTGTATTAACATCATATAATTTCATTTCATAATCATTAATTTGGGAAATAATCACATCACTATTTGCTTCCATGCTAAATAAATTATGCTCAAGCATAAATTTCATTTTTTTATTCTCGGAAATCTCAATTTTCTGTTCTTGCAGTGTCACAAGGGAGTCCAAGAATGCAATAGAGTTTGTAGCATATTTATTTGTCCATTCTTTGTCTTTCTGTTCAAACCGCCTTAAAATGGTATTTAATATTCTACGTGCCTCATCAGCATTCTCACTTACATAATTAACCGAGATCATGTTTGTAGCACCTCTTCTTCCAGCACTTAAGTTGCCTTTTAGTACTTTTGCATATTCTATGCCGATCTCTTCGTTATATGTTTCATCGAGAACTTTAGTTTCCATAAATTTATCTGCATCATACAATCCTAAAGTAAATATTTCCTTGATAAGTGTTCTAACTGTTTGGCCTCGAGGATAAAATTTTCTAGTATTAAAGAGAAACATATTATTTCGCCTACTAGAATCCCAATATTCTTTAACTACTAATTCTAATAATCCCCTAGACTTCAACAATAATATCTTGTTATTTATTTGGCTAGTGTTATCTGAATTCCCAAAATTTTGAAGTGATTGTGATCCAGGTTTTTGCGTTACCATTATTGTGGCCTCAGCCCTAAACTTAGGAGTCTTACTGTATGTGGAATAAACTCCTAAACACAAAGCAATCAAAAAAATAGTAATTATTTTTTTTAAATGGATCCGAAGTATGATGAAATAATCTTTTAAATATAACTCGTTATCCATCGTTTGATAATTTACATTATCTGACCTGTAGTCTAGATGCTTGTTATTCATGTTAATTAAGGACAGTGTTTAATTGGAAAAATAATGTAATGACTGCTACAAAGGTTTGAATAGTATTTATATCCTCAAGAAAAATTCCTGTCAAGGTTTTTTTTATAACTATCGTATCATTTGGTTTTATTTTTGGGAAATTAGACCTATCACCATTTTTGAGAAATGGTGTTAAATCTACAAAATAAACCATTTGATCGTTGTCATCAGGTGTTTCTCTATAAAGCCTTATCTTTTTAAAATTTGAAAATTGGCCCAGACCTCCATAAGCAGATAATAAAGATGCAAAATCAATACCCTCTTGCACTTGAATTACACCTGAATTTCCATCAGTTCCCCAAAAATTTACATTCATATATACCTTCCCATCAGTACCTGATATATATTTTTGGCTTGACCTTTGGTACTCTTTAATAGATTTCAAATTGTCACTAAAAGACTGTCCTTTCAGAAAGCAAATAAAAAAAATAAACGAAAAAAATATAGGTCTTTTACACATTATGTTGTTAACCATTAAAATTATATTATTTATTGTAACCGATTAAAGCAAAATTATAACATTAAAAATATAGATCTTCTCCCTTTATTATACTAGAAGGATGTTCATAAACCAGAAGCTCACTATTTTTTTTACCAATTATATTTTTTACATAATCATATGCATCTTTTATGCAAAAATTTCTATTTGAATCATTATGAGCATCTGAAGCCAAAATATGGCAACAATTTTCCTTGACTATTAAATGAGAAGATTTTTTCGCTTTTTCCCCCATTAATCCTAATAAACTTCCAGCATCTACTTGAATAAGACAGCCCGCATTAATCCAGTCATATATAACATGAAAGTTTTCTTGGACTAATTTGTATCGTTCAGGATGGGCTATAATTGGAGTTATACCACTCATTTTTAAATCAAAGAGTGTCTGTTTTTGACTATTTGGAATATTTTTAGGTGAAAATTCTATTAACATATATTTTCCAGATCCCATAGTAGTCAAAGGCTCATGACTTATCTTCAATAAATTTTCGTAATAAAATACCTCTGAACCTAAGTGGATTTTTATAGAAATTTTAAGTTCATCTAATTTTGATTGTAATGATTTTGCAATTCTCTCAAAGTTTTCTAAAGAATGATCAATATTTAAAAATAATGGATGCTGAAAATGAACAGTATTAACTACATCTGTGACACCTTGCTCGTATGCATATTTTAGCATATTTATAGACATTTCAATTGATTTAGAACCATCATCGATATTTGGAAATATATGGTTATGAATATCAATCATTTTTACAAACTATTTACTTTTTATCAAAATATTAATAAAACTTATATATTAAATAAGACTAAAAACTTCCAAAATTTAGCTAAAGCAGGAGCAAAAAACTTTTATTCTTCATTTAGGATTGTTCCCTTTTACTAACTATTTTTATACATTTTAGTATTTTAACAATATTAATGCGCTACTAAAAAAAATAAAATGACTATCTAATCGAATTATTCTTCGTATTTCGTTTCAAAATCAACACCATTGAAAGACCCACATTACCAAAATATGTAAAAGTAGATGTAAAAGGAGGGGTTTGAGGAACTACATTAGCATTAAAAAAAAGTTTGAAGGCAATTGGAATTTTAGTCAGATAATAATCCAGAGAAGAACCAAAATGCATTCCTGGTCCGCCATATTTTTCATCCTTTAAGTCAGTTGAGCCAATTGGCAAATCAATATTATAGGTAAACAGGTCTTGGTCCAGGTCTGTAGCAAGGTTGAAGTTTACCCCACCATCTAATGTTAGATGAAGGTTTTCTGGAAGAAAGTACAATATAGGTCTTAAATTTATATTTGTAAATGCTCCAACTTGTAAAGCTTTCAAAGATCCCAAATGATTTGCCTTGTAACTAAATGTCATAAACCTTAAACCTGGGGAAATATCTATAGGTCCGAGAGGATAATATGGGAATTGTATGTTAAGACCTACATTTGGACCCATTTCAGCCATTTGGCCTGATTCTACCTCTTTTAAAGAATTTGCAGCGAACAAAGGAATACCACCAATTAATGAAAAGTTAAAATAATTCCAATGTTTTTTGGGATTATTTATAGCCTGAAATTCTTTTTCAAGATCAATGTGCTCATAATAATCTTTTTGACTTGCATTTGCCATCCAATCGTCATTGTTAGGTGTAAATGTCCCTCCTTGATAAAAATATTCCACATTACTATTTAAAACTGGAACCATACCATTTTCCATATTTAATGAATCGATATTCCCAACCAAAACACCCTCAGGGGTATCTAATCCAATAGGAATAATGTATACTGAAGATTCATCAACTTTTGTAACTTTACCAATAACATAAGTGCCATCATAAAAAACTATTTTTCCGTGCAAGCCAAAAAGCATTCCAATCATGCATGATAAACAAAAAAACTTTATTGTATTTCGCATTTAATTAAAAAATCAACTTTATAAATTAAATTTGTTATGAAAAACTAAAATATTCAATTGAATAGAACTCCGCACAAGGTTACCGTTTAAGGCATTTGTATATTAAATAGGTCAAAATAAAAAAAGCAAGCATTAAGTAAATAATATATTTCGTGGTAAAATAACATAATCCATCATATGAACGATCAATAAAGATGGATCGGTTCTAATCCTTATC
Source organism: uncultured Fidelibacterota bacterium (assembly GCA_902602795.1). GTDB lineage: Bacteria > Fidelibacterota > Marinisomatia > Marinisomatales > UBA1611. Next base: position 32,191 of record CACKSF010000009.1, on the reverse strand, counting down.
GCATAATTCAGCAGAGAAATAAGTATTGCTAGATTTCAACTAATATAATTTTCCTTAATTATTTTGATAATCCAATCTGTTTCAGAATCAGTTAATTCTGAATAAATTAGTAGAGAGATTACAGATTTATAATGCGCAGCTCTTTTTCCAGAGAAAAAGTTTTTTCATACTTATAAACTGGTTGATTAGATACGAAAGGATACCAATACTTGAGGCATGCAATATCATTTTCAAGTAGCATTCTAAACATTTTTGCCTCTTACTAATATTTGTGGATAAATATTTCAATTGCAACATACCCATTGCGACAGATACCTCATTTATTTTTCATTTATGCCGATCTCTGGAATAGGATTGTTTCCCCTTGATAAAAAATTTCTCATTTTATTAATTCTATTCTTCAAAGTTTAGTTTTTTGAAATAAAAACAGTATCTTCAAATTTTGTGAAAATTTTTGTATCTTAAAACATAGAATAGACATATTGCCAAAATGCAAAAAAGATTTGCCATTTACATTAACGCTTATTGATGGTACACCATCATAAAAGTAAAAATATTATTTTTTTGGTAAGTTTTTCCTTTTTCTGGAATGCGCTATTGCAATATATGAATAGAGTAAGGTAATAACCACTCCTTTAAATGTTGAAGCTTTTTATGCAATTATTAACGCAGTTGTAACATACATTAACACGCTTTTAAATTTAATTCTTAAATATTCTGCTAATTTTCCTTTTAATTGCTTGCAAAGACCCAGAGAATATTTTATTTCTTAATGTTTTCAAAATCTCTTTTTAAAATCACATTTAACTAAAAAGACAAAAAATATAAATTATAGATTTAAGCATATGGTAGCCTATTAAAGGCTATCATAATATGTGTTCATCTATAGAAAATAATACATTTGTAAAGTACAATTTAATCTTTACAATATTTTGATTAAATTTTAATATAAATTGATATTTTTTTGATTATATTTAATAAAAATAAGGATCTGTTTTATGATTAACGGTTTTAAATGTTTTTTAATGATTTGCTTGTATCATTTTTATTTGTTTGCTCATTGCCAAGTCCCCTGCGGAATTTATTCAGATGCTATGCAAGTTTCCCAAATTCGTGAAGATCTAGATACAATTGAAAAAGCAATGGAACAAATAGTCAAATTATCTTCTAAGAATGATCCCCAATCAATAAATCAGGTCATAAGGTGGACGAATGCTAAAGAAACGCATGCTCAAAATATTCAAGTTATTGTAGCTGAATATTTCATGACTCAAAGGCTGAGCGAAAACTCTAAGGATTATTTGAAAAAGCTTAAGATCCTCCACCTATTATTAGTTTCTTCTATGAAATGTAAACAAAGTGTTGAATTCGAAAATGTACAAAATGCTAGGGAACGCTTAGAATCTTTCAATAAACTTTATTTTCCTAAAGAAGACATTAAGCATTTAAATCAGCACTCAAAATAAAATTACATAGGAAAAATTTTGGATTCTTTTTAGTAGAGTGTTTTTAAATATTTTTAAATATTTTCATTTTCAACTATACAAGCTAAAAAAAAAGGTCTTACACTTGTTATCGACCGTTTTTTGGGAAAACAATATCGATAACCTTTATTATGGTCATTACTCTATTTTAAAAAAATATAGTAGAACCTTTCTTCCCTATAAAATTAACGGTGAGATGCAACATGGTTGGTCAGTTTATAATGGTGTAGGTCCCAATAATCCTGACCTAAAGCCATTCTTTGATAAAAGTAAAAGATACTACTTGTGGAATAAATGGAATTTATCAAGTAGCCAAAAAGATGGTTTAAATAATACAATTGGGATAGGAGCTCCGTTTTTATATTTACTAGATATGTATGCGATTACCACTAAACCAAAACCAAAAAGTTTAATCCTATTCCCTTTGCATTCTTGCGAGTCAGATAATTTCACCAAAATAGAAAATATTTATGAAAAGTATATAGAGGATATAAATAAAATTAAATCTCATTTCGAAATCGTTGCAGTTTCATTATATGATATTGAATTTAAAAACGAATACATAGTTGATCTATTTACCAGGCAAAATATTTCAACTGTTTGCATGGGTAAAAGAGACAATAATCCCAAATTTCTAGAGAATTTTATCGACATTGTAAAAGAATTTGAATATGTCTCATCTGAGTCTTGGTCAAGTGCTATTTTTTACAGTTTAGCAATGAAAAGAAAAACCTTTATATATGGAAAAAGTATGTGGTATTTTAATGATGAACACAATGTAGGAAAGCAAAAGATAAGAAAGATAGAAAATAAATATCGAGAAAAATATCCTCAAATTTTGTGGGAAAATTTCGATCATAGAAGCCATTATAAGATTGCTAATGAGGAGCTAGGATTAAACTACAAGAAATCTTTGCAAGAGCTACGAAGACTATTTGGATGGAATCTGAGTAGTGCATCAAAAACTATTTTAAAAAATGTAGTCAAAATAGTATAATTTTTGTTATTGTATATAGCATATTAGTAATATTAAAAATTAAAATTAAATTTGATACATCTAATTCCTTTCGTTATCGGCAGCGTTTTATCAATCTCTCCTGCGCAATATTTTAATTAAACAAAGGATAGGCCATTTAGGCTTTAAAAACAATAGATGATATCTTTCACAGGAACTAATAATTATCATTTTTATCACTTCCGCTCATTAAAGCCAATAAGGTGGTGTTTTTATAACTTTTTTTTATACTTTAAACATATTTTTTAAGGTCGCTTATTTGTAATAACATACTCCCATCCAATATATAATACTCCCCTCATATCTTTCCTATCCATAATTTGATTCTTAGAACAAGATGATAAAAAGCTACATTTGAATCTAGTCTTTAATCTTTATTGTCATCTACTGTTAGTATTTTAAAATTAAACCTTAGTGAAACATCCCTAACTCATAAAAGATTGATTTAAAATATAAACGGTAATTGGGAACGATATCATTTAATAAATATTGAAAAAGGTATTGATTAGTTTGCAACATTTATTTGCGAGTTTTAATTTAGTAATAATATAGAATGAATCTCTGACATCTTGGGAGGAAGTTGTAAAAAACGTGATGCTTTTGTATTGGAATCAAAAACTATTATACCTGCATCAATAGAGATATTGAGAGAAACTCCGATATTTTTTGAATAGTTTCTGTTCCTACTTTGTCCAATATAGTAAAAAACTCCATCATAATCTAATCCCCTTGTAAATGCAGGAAATTGTCCAATAATTTGAGCGTTGTTCGCTCTTAATTGTCCTTGTAATGAGTTAAGCACATGTATGCTGCCTTCAATATATTTAACATTATGAGGCATCCACAAATTATCTATCACTTTCCCTCTAACTTTCCTACGCTCTATGTCGTACTCCAATATTGCTCCATCAAAGACATCTCTTCTCCAGTTCCCGGAAGCTGAAAACATGGATACAAACAAACTATCATCAATAACTAGACAATCATTGCAATGATGCTGAGGCTCGCCATTGCTTTGCTCTTTTTTATTAGAAATTTCTATCTCCTCTATAACATTAAAATTTTTATCTAAAATAAGAACCGCATCTCTATGGCTTCCAACAACGAAAAAGCAATCATGCTTTTTTGAAAAATCTACTCCATGAGCTCTCATTCCTTTTGGTAATGGCTTTGATCTGACAATTTTATAGTCCTGATCAAACTCAAATATTCCCAACTCAGTATCAACAGAAATAAAGTGATCCTTAAAAGTTATTAAACCATAACAATTACCACTTATCACCTTTTTATAATTCCAAATATCTTGCTTAACTTTTAACTCGTAAATACCTCCACCATATGTATCTAAATCCACGGGAGGTGATCCAGACGTAAATAGCATGGTTTTTTCAATTGTTTCTAACTCATCAATAATTCTTAAGTCATTTAAAATGGGACTCACATAAAAATCATTCTCCGGTAGAAAACCCATTCCCTCAAGTTGATCAGCTACTTCAACAAAAGATGTTGTACAAATAATAACAAAAAAGCTTTTTTTATTATTGTTTAGCAGGTATTCAGGAGGAAATACTTCAACTCCTTGATCAAACTCACCCCAAAGATTTGAAGCATTATCTATCACTGCATCAATTTTTTTTCCATTAAGAATTCTACATGTCTTCGAAGCGATAGAACCAACGCCAAAAAGAATAATTTTTCTATTTTTACACCTTTTATTTATATCTTGGATACTAGTAAATGGTATACTTCTTTTTTTATTATTTTTCATACAAAATCACAATTTATTTTTTATCTAATGTATTTCTTTTGCTCTAGTCGAGAAAGATTAGTCTCTCCATAGCTGCTAGAATCACCCCAAATGTTATCTTTATACCATTTTCCTTTACTAATCCACCATATATTTGGGTCGCGAAACGAGTCAGCAATTTCCCAAAATGCATCTTCTTTCATATCAACATATTTTAACCAATAATACAAATCACTCGATACGATATGATCATATTTGCGAACCATTTCAATGCCTTCTTCCCTCGACATATATCCAGTTCTAATATCTTTAGATGCATGATCTGAAGCACGACCATATCCAAATTTAATAAATTTCATCAGATCATGAATTCCATTCTCATACCTATCATCTAAATTAGACATCCTTCTATAGGTTCTTTCAAATGGTTGTTCTGCTTGCTTCCACCCATATTTTTTTATCACTAAATCAGTATGTTTATTGGGATCCCATTTAAAAAAATTTCCTATATATAATCCTCTAACTCCTAATTCAATTATTTCTATATCATCAGGATACATTGCCCAATTAAAATCCTTTTTTGAAAAATTCTCATCAGATTTATCCATAATATCATACCATTCATAACCCCTTAAGTCATGTTCAAGTCTTGACCTAGCGCTAAATTCAACAAAATCGTCGGGGTCATGCATTCCTGCAAAATCCATATATATTTCTCCCCAAATGATCAATGGAATTTTAAAATTAACAGCAACCCTAATAGGTGCACTCATAATTCCACAATGATTTTGCCAATTCATATCTCCCATAATTTTAAAAGTTGCTCTATTCAATTTTTTTAATACTTCAACACTTGGTCCCCATACAATATGATCAGCATCAAAATTGTGGCGCATCTTATCTCTATTAAAATCGCCCTCCGGAAGGTAATTATTTCCATGATAGGTCATCAGCAAGGGTTTAAGACCATACTCTTCGATAATAATATGAGCTTGATAGTAACTGTCTTTCCCACCACTCACTGGTATAAGGCAGTCGTAATTAGTAGAATTTTTTTGAATAACTGATTCAAATATGCTATCTAGTTTTTTTTTTCTATTTTTCCAGAAGGACTGGCTTATTTTCTCTGATCTTTCAAAACTTTTACAACTACTACAAACGCCATCCTTTGAAACCTCTAATGCTACAGCATAGTATGGATATACGCATTTTTTACAATACTTCATTTTTTCATAACCTTATTAAATCTGGTTTTCTAACATTCATTTGATTATCATGCAAAAACTTTTTTGCTAAGTATACACTTTGATCTTGATAGTGAAAGATATTTGCTGCGGCAACAGCATCAACATTTGACTTATCAAGGCCATCCCTAAAATGGGACCATTCGCCTACACCACCGCATGCTATGATCGGAATATTTACCTTCTCACACACTTTATTTAGAAGTTCAATATCATATCCAATTCCCTCACCATCTCTATCAACAGAATTAAGCAATATCTCTCCCGCTCCTAAACTTTCAGCTAGTTGAGCTAATTCAGTAACTAAAATATTATAAATATTAGAGTTTTTACTATTATATACATAGTAGTCATTTTTTTCTATCTTTGCATCAATAGAAGCAACTATACATTGTGAACCAAACTCTTTGGCACTTTTTGAAATCAATTTAGGAGTATTTATTAAAGCGCTGTTTAAAGAAACTTTATCTGCTCCCAACTTAAGACGATTTTCAATGTCAGAAATTTTACTAATTTTCCCTCCAACAGTGATTGGCATGAAAGTAACTTTAGAAACGTCTTCAATAATTTCTAAAAATGTTTGACGATTCGGATAATTTTGATCATCTCGCCTCAAGCTATAATCACTATCTTTTGTAATATCTAAATATACTAACTCATCCGATCCCCATTGACTTAGTCTTTTAACAGAAGTAGTAGGATTGCCAAGATTTTGATATCTGCTAAAACTTTTACTTTGTACTAGCCAACCATTTTTTAAGAGAAGGACAGGAATCAAACGTTTCTTTTTCATATTAGACTAAGGAAATTTTTCATAAGAACTATCCCAGCTTTCTGACTTTTTTCAGGATGAAATTGAACTCCAAAAATATTATCCTTCTGGATTGCGGAGCAAAAAGTATTGCCGTAAAATGTTTTAGATATTACTAAGGCAGCATCAGTTTTTACAGCAAAACTATGGACAAAATAAAAATCGTTAATTTTGCCCAAACCTGTGAAAAGTGGTGATCGCTTCTTTTCTTTAATACTATTCCATCCAATGTGTGGGAGAGGGTGATTTTCAGAATCAAGTTTTTCTACTATCCCATTTAACCAGCCAAGGCCATCATGTTCTCCAAACTCATATCCTTTTTGAAATATTACCTGCAGACCAACACATATACCTAGAAAAGGTTTTTTTTTGATTAATACTTCCTTATCTAAAACTGATAAAGGTATTTTCCTCTTTATCTTATCCATGGCAGTCCCAAATGATCCAACACCTGGTAATATTAAATGAGTACAGCTTCTTATATCTTTTTCGTCATTTGATACTACAACTCTAAATCCAATATGATTTATTAAGTTAAAGACGGATCTTACATTACCGCTACCATAATCAAGTAAACAAACTTTCACATTCTTCATTTTATTTAACTAAGATTAATTTAGAAATCAACTCCAAATAGAGGAGCTTTTTCTTTTAACATAATGGGTAGTAGTATTAATGTTCTCATCATATAATGAAGCTAAACCTAAGCCTAATTGTAACCGGTAACCATTTTTTAAAACACTGCCTTGGTGCACACCTCTATTGTCCGTAATGACAATATCTCCTGTTTTTCCTTTAACAATTTCACTCCTTGATATCACTCCTGGATAATTTTCAATAATCTTAGACAATTTTAAACTATTATAATTCACATATGCTAAAAAAAATTATTTATTAGCTTGTGAGAATTCTAGCAGATCTTTCAGTGTTCTCCATTGATTTAAATTATGAGATTTTTTACAATAAATAAATGGAGCATTTTCTAACTCAATATCATCAAGCGCTAAAAAAGCTTTTAACATCCCAAATGGGAAATCGCGATGAGCTCGTAAAATAGGAACTAATAAGTGCTTCTTAAACTTATGCTCTGCATAAATTCGTGTTTCATTTATGTTACCGCCTAAAAAAACTCTCACAAATATCACATATTATCAATTTATTAATGAATTCTGATTAAATAATTTTGCTCGATTTTTATACATCCCATAAACTTACTACACCATTATTTAAATCTATGCTTACTTTAAGGCCTCGATGTTTTCCTTGTCTGTTTTTTCAAGAATCAATAACATGTTAACCAATCAAATCATCAACTCCCTTTTCAAGTTGCTTTATATTTTCCATTGATTGATCATAAATGATTTTTACAGATTCAGTTTTGATAGGATTAATAATTTTACAAAAATCGTTTCTAATTAACTCATCTAAATATCGATTATTTGATTCAATCTTGGGATCTATAGGCTAGTTTTTTTAGGTCATAATCCATATAATCACAAAATACCTCGATTACTTCTTTATCAAAAAAATAGTTAAATCCTTTATTTTTTAAATTTATTAACTCCTCAATCGTGGAACCAGAATTAAAATGTTGTTGATTATATGGTTTTTTAATTGGCTTAAATTTCTGGTATAGCTTCCAAAATAATTGAGGAGTTAAGTAGTATATTATCTTTTCTATTTTCATTACTCTTGTATATTTATTCCCTCTAATTCAGCCTACTAAATCCAGACTGACATACTTTCCCCTCCAAAAGTAGATTTATATCTTTACCTTTTTCACATTCTTCAATCACTGAGAAAACAGATTCCAACCTATCAAAATATTCATCTAAAATATGATTTTTATGATCAATACACGAATAAACTAGATTTGAAGCTAAAAATCCATTCTTCAGCATCTCTTGGGTAATTAAAGTTTTATATTTAAGCCAATTTTCAGATTTTATTGTAAAACTAGCTAAAGAGGGAAGTCCTTTAATTTCAATTTTAAGATTATGATTTTTTCCTAATTCTTTCCAGAATGCAGTAATACTTTTACCTGTTTCAGTAATTTGTGTCCAGGAACTCTCTTTTTCCATTATTTCTAAGGTTTTTAATGCTGCAGTGGGTCCGATCCTTTCTGTCCAGAATGTGCTACTAATAAAAGTTTCTTCGGCATATTTCATTATTCTTTTTTTGCCAACAACAGCAGTTATTGCATATCCATTCCCAAGTGTTTTCCCTAGCATTATCATATCAGGAACAACTTCGTACTTTTTATGTAATCCGCCAAAGGTTTCCCTAAAACCAGAAGTGCATTCATCAAAAATAAGAATTATATTATTTTCAGATGCCAATTTTCTTACAAACTGTAAATAACCTTTTTGGGGCCCCATAGATCTTGAGACTTCCATTTTTATAATACCTATATCATTATTTAGAACTATATTTTCTAGTTGAGCAGGATCATTATAGCGAAATGGTACAACAGTTCCTTTTAAATGAATTGGAACACCTTTTGGATCTAAACCAGGTAATAAATGCCCATCTAGTTTTGAATCATTGCCAAGATTAGCAGATAAATACCAGTCATGCCATCCATGATAACCACAGATCGCAATTTTATCTTTTCCTGCAGCAGCACGAGCTATCCTAACTGCAATTGCATTCGCTTCTCCGCCAGACCTAGCAAATCGAACCATATCTGCCCATGGATGGAGTTCTATCAAACGCTCAGCTAAAAGAACTTCTTCCGGACAGTTTAGTGTAGACATATTACCTTTCATTACAACGTCTAATACCGCGTTATCTACCTCCGGGTGAGAATAACCAAGAGTGTTTGTGCCAATTCCCATTATTGACATATCAATATATTCATTGCCATCTAAATCCCATATTCTACATCCTTTAGCTTTACTATAGTACGCAGGCCAGCCATCAGGTAAAAACTGCTCTGGGCGTTTAGATAGTAACATTGTTCCTCCTGGGATAATTTTTTTTGCTCTTTGATATAATTTTTGTCCAGTACCCATTTTAGAACCAAGATTACGCTCAATATTTTTATTAGCTTCGAAATAATGAGGATGCTCTTGTTTAAGATTTAATATATCATCATATTTAAAATGAATGTTTGGTTTAAAATGATTTACTATATTTTTGATAACTTGAAAGTCTTCTCTACAATCTAGAGTCCAACGCTCCTCAGAGTTATCGTTGGGACTATAAAAATTAACTTTTTTTGAATTTTTATCTCTTCGAATAAATGGTGTAACATGTTCTCTATCAAACGTATCTTTAGCGTTTAAGGCAGCTTTTTTAAGTGATTCATAGGTAAAAACCTCAACGTCTAATCCATCTGGGAACGTAGGGGGGGCAGTGTTTGAGGCATAATCCGCTTTCTTTTTCTTAAAGAGTGAAATAACAGAATCTACTATTTCAACATCTATAAGAGGGCAGTCACCCGTTAATCTCACAATAGATGAGGCATTATAGAACTTTGCAGCATCATAAACCCTACTCAAAACATCGTTTTCATTTCCTCGAAAAACGCCGTAACCTTTTCTTATAATGAAATCAGCAAGTTGATTGTTCTCGATACTGCTAGCGGTAGCTAAGATAATCTTATCAATATTTTTTGATTTTGATAAGCGGTCAAAGACTAATCCGATTACATTGTTTTCATTAATATTTTTAAGAACTTTATTAGGAAAACGTGTTGAACCTATTCTTGCTTGAACAATTGCTACTATATTTGAGGCCATAATACCGGATTCAATATTTTTTTATTTTGGTACTTTAAAGAAAGAGCTTCTTTGAATGATAAACTTTTCCTTGGTTTTTTCAATAAACTCAAATGCGATTGGAGCTGCTTTGAATTTTCTACTCCTATAATTACTTTGTCAACACAATCTAGACTTGCTACCCAGCATAGCGATAATTCAGAAATTGTAAGTCCGGAATTTCTAGCAATGTTTTGAAGCTTACTAAGTGTAGGAATGACATCTTTGAATTTTTTTTCTATTTTTATGGGATTTAAAAAAAAAAGACCTTGCAGAAATACGGATCTTACGTGAATATGAATTTTTTTTTCGGTTAAGAGCTTTAAACTTCCCTTATGGTAAAGGCGTGTGTCAAGAATATTCAAAGGTAATTGAATAATTTCAGGGATAAGGTCTGAAGCTAATATTAAATCTATATCTTTATTACTATATATTGAAACACCAACACTTTTTACAAGGCCTCTATCTTTTGCTTGTTGAACTTCATATTGAAACCGAGGATCCAAGAAAAGATTTACGTTATGTGCAAGTATTGTTTCAAGACTAGTACCTAATAGATCAGTAGACTCTTGAATTTGTTGTATTATCCCTTTTCCTTCATGATAATTTTCATATTTAGAAATAATCTTCCATAAGGTTTTTTTTTGCCTAATATAATTACCAATAATAATTTCACTCACCCCATAACCTTTAGCAGTATCAATAGTGTTTATTCCATTTTTATAAGCAAGGTCAAGGATAGCAATAACATCTTTAGTTTCTACCATGCCTCTATTATTAGATATACCATATTTTTGGCCAAACTGAGCTGAACCTATTACTAGCTTTTTGATTGCACTATCCATTTAATAATTTTTTTATTTTTTTTATAACATTCATCTGGTCATTTTTAGATAAAGTTGGATAAATAGGTAAAGAAATTTCATTATTATAAAAATATTCTGAATTTGGGAAATCACCAGCCTTAAATCCAAATTTTGTTTTATAATATGGTTGTAAATGAATAGGTATGTAGTGTACTTGAAGATTAATTCCATAACTTTTCATACACTTAAAGAAATTTATTTTTGATATTGAATATTTTTTAAAATCTACTTGAATTGGATATAAATGATAGCAATGTTCTATTTTATCATTAAGTTGGGGTGTTTTTAAAAACTCTGCAGATTTAAGCGAATCATTGTAAACATCAGCTATGTTTTTTCTTTTTTTGTTAAAATGATCTAACTTTTTAAGCTGACTTGATCCTAATGCACATTGAAAATCAGTTATACGATAGTTAAATCCAAGTACTTGCATCTCGTAAAACCATGGGCCATCACTCTTCTCAATTTTTTCTGGATTTTTAGTCATACCATGGGTTCTTAATAATTTAATCTTATCATCGAGTTGTAAATCATTTGTTAGAATTGCCCCACCCTCTCCAGTTGTAATATGTTTTACAGGGTGATAGCTCTGAGTGACAAGATCGGCATACTTTACGGCATATTGTTTGTCACCTAAATATGAAGCGCCTAATGCATGGCAATTATCATTTATTAATTGTAACTCATACTTATCAGCAATCTGTCTAAGCGATGACCAATCGCAGGGGTGACCAGCATAATCAACTCCTATTACTGCTTTTATATGTTTGCCAGCAGATCTATAAATTTTAACTTTTTCTTCAACTTGGTTAGGATCAATGGTATAAGATTTGGGACATATATCTACAAAATCTGGTCTAGAACCATTATGTACTATACTGTTGGCAGTAGAAAGAAAAGTTATTGGAGTAGTGATTACAATATCATCTTGATTCCAAGATAAAGCTTTTCCCGCAAGATGCAAGGCGGCTGTACCATTTGAAACTGCAGAAGTGAAATTTGCTCCAAAATAATTTCTTAAATCCATTTCAAACTTATCAACACCAGGACCTTGTGTAAGCCAGTCACTTCTTAAAACTTCTAGAATAGAATCAATATCCTCTTGGTCTATTGTTTGTTTTCCGTACGAAATCATTTTAGATAAGGTTGGTAATCATTTTTTAAGGATAATCAGTAATTAAAGATTAATATTAAACTAATCATGTAAACAATTATCATATGCTAAAAAATAGAAAAAATATTTTGTTATTTTTAATCAAGTTTTCCAATTTCGTTTTTATATATAGTTCCAAAGCTAAGTTAAAATGGTCAAAGGATTGCTTTTTTTTCATTTAACAACTCTGTATGATTTCAAAAAATTAATTTTTTAGGATTAAATCCCATGATAGAGGTGTTCCTTTTAATACTGATTTTTTAACTTGCTTTCCTATAAAAAGGTCATAGTAATATGGATCTAAACCTTTACCCGGTCTAATAATTTTTAGATTTTCATTCGAAAAGAGTTCACCTTTCTTCATATCAGCAGAAATATAAATCGATCTACGTAAACCTATTGAAGATCTTTCTTCATTTGTCGGTCCATATAATATACTTCCAAGGGAATCCTTACAATTATTAGATTCATCTACTAATAGTTTCATTTCAGATGGTTCTAAGGAAAATTCAGCGTCAATACCGCCATCGCTTTTTGATAAAGTAAAATGTTTTTCTATTACTGTAGCTCCATGTGCAATCGCTCCTATGGCCGAGCCTATTCCTTTAGTGTGATCGGATAATCCAACTTCACATTGAAAAAGATCCCGAAGATGAGGTATAGTTAAAATATTGCTATTTTTCGGCGAAGCTGGATAGCTACTTGTACATTTTAAAAGAATTAAGTTCAAGCATCCATTCTTTCTGGCAATTTCAACTGCTCTACTTATTTCTTGGAGAGATGCCATCCCAGTAGAAATGATAACTGGTTTACCTGTAGAAGCTACTTTTTCTATAAGTTTAGTGTGTACTATTTCAAAAGAAGCAATCTTGTAGGCTGGCGAATTTAGTTCTTCCAATAGATCTACAGCTTTAAGACTAAAGGGAGAGCTAAAGCAGATTATTCCTCTTTTTTTTGCATGTGCAAAAAGGTCTTTATGCCATTCCCATGGAGTATAAGCTTTCCTATATAAATTAAATAAAGATTGGCCATACCAAAGACTACTTTTATCATTAATCATGAACTCATTTTTATGAATGTCTAATGTCATGCTCTCTGCCGTATATGTTTGAAGTTTAATCGCACAAGCGCCACATTCTAATGCCTTATCAATTATTTTGAATGCTTTTTCAATAGATTGATCATGATTACCAGACATTTCTGCGACTATAAAAGGTTTCTGGTGCCTTCCTATTTTTTTTGCACCTATTTTTATCTCACTCATTATATATCAACTTACCCATAGTAAATAAAATTTTAGTATATTTTTTGGCAAAAAAAAGCTAAAGAAACATAAAGCATCAATAAATATTTCTTCAATTACAATAATCTGATTCTTGAAATATATTTAAAAAGCATCCAATATTAACTAGCGACCAGCCTACTCTAGGATTCAAATTACAATTATCATATCCTACTCCTGTAATATTTTTTATTTGATCAAGAGCTAATTTGATATAGTGCTTTCCTCTATCTGATTTTTTAATATCATTAAAATTTTCATCAAAAGGAACTCGAAAACCATTTTTTTTTCCAAATTCTGGCAAATTAGGAACTAAGTTTTTAGCTATATCCTTAATAAAACTCTTTCTAGATTTTATAATTCTGTTTTGATCAAAATTTAAAGCATAAGAAATAATTTTTTGATCGAGAAATGGTGCTCTAATTTCAACTGAATTTGCCATGCTCATCTTATCATTTCTTTTCAGCAAAGAAATTAGGTGAGTCTTCAATTCAAAATTTCTAGAGTTCTGATAGGATTTTATGGCATGTTTTCTATAGCGACCTATCATAGCATGATCACGGATAGAATTAAAAACTTTCCCTTTAAAAATATTTTCATCTTCTTTCTGTAGGTACTCTCTAAATGCAAAAGATCTTCCTCTAAAATTATTGTAATGGTTATATCCATAAAATAATTCGTCTGCTCCTTCCCCAGTTATCAAAACCTTACCTTTTTTTCCAGCTTCTTTGGTAAGAATGTAATACCCAATTGCATGTGGGTGATCTAGAGGACTTTCCATTTTTTTGATAGTAATTTCTAATAAATTTAAAAACTCATTGCTATTAAAAGTTATTATTTGATTTGCCAAATTTAATTTGCTAGAAATCTCCAAAGCTATTTTAGACTCATCAATACCAATATCAAAACCTAATGTGATAGACCTAAGAATATTATAATTAAATTCAGAAGCTTTTGCTAACGCAGAAATTGTTGTAGAATCAATTCCTCCAGAAAGAGCAATCTGAACAGGAACATCACACTTAATTCTGCGATTTACTGCTTCAGTTAACATATCTTCAATGTTATTGTCCTCCGATATAGTATTATCAAATCTATTTGGAAAAAAAGTCTTGCTTAAATCTTGTGAGTAATAATCTGACCAGTTAATGGACGTTTGAAAATCCCATGTTTTAATATCAAATTTAAATGATGAACCTGGAGGAATTTCAAGTATATTTTTGAAAAATGTTTTCCCATAAAATGTAGTTTTGTACAAAAAATATTCCATTATCGAATTAAAATCTATACTAATACTTTTTAAAAAAGATAAAATACCCTTTTCTTCTGAGGAAAAAATTGCAAGTTTACGGTTAATGAAATAGTATAATGGCTTTTTACCAAACCTATCTCTTCCTCCTTTTAATAAATTGATCTTTTTATTATAAATCAGAAAAGAAAAAAACCCTTGCTGCTTTTGCAATTTTTCAAGACCATTTTCCTGTCTCAAAATAGAAAAAAATGTATGCGTATCACCATTTTCTTTTACTTTATATTTATTACCAACCTCTTTATAATCATATAATTCGCCATTATACAGGAATATATTATCTCCATCTACGATCGGCTGATTAGAGTACTCAGTTAAATCTATTATCGATAATCTCCAATGCCGAAATGAAATATTTTTATAATTTATTTCTTTTGAAAAATCAGGCCCTCTGTGTTCTAATAATTTTTTATTTATAATAGTTTTTTTCTTTTTTTTTGGTGAATTTTTTTTCACGACACAAATAAATCCACACATCACAATCTCCTACTCATTAAAAAATATTTATCGTCTAGTGCTTTTATATTAAGGAAACCTAATTTTTTATTTATGTGAATGTTTACCACATTGCTTTTCATCGTCTTAGCAACAATTTTTTTTCCACTTAAATAGATCTTTAAAAATTTTAAAAAACTATTCATGCCATAATAAGCTATTCCTTTACCCAAAAATTTTTTATCCCCAATGTACTTACCAATTTCCAAACCATATTTAGTAAAATTTATAATTACTGATCCAACATATTTATTAGTTAATTGATCAATAATTATTAAATCTATTCTTGGTATTTTAAGATAATTTTTTATAAAAAAGTTGTGCTCTTTTTTTGATACTTCCTTATTTGAGCTAGACATCTGAACAACTTTTCTTGAGTTTCTTACCTCCAGTATTAGTGAGGGCTCGCATAAATCAATCCATTGAAATGTTAATTCCCTGCCATTTTTTGAGTGAAATGGATGTGGTAGTTTTCTTGATTGAATTAATTTGTGCTTTATATTTAAAAAGTACTTTTCTGTTATTTTATCTAAATTCATTTAATATATTTTTTGAGATAGAATTATATGACCACTCTTTCATTACATTATATGCATTTTTTGATATTAATGATAATTCTTTTTTGCTAGATATTAATTTTTTTAGTGCTAAAACAAAAACGTCCTCACTAAACTCATCAAAATGTCCTAATAATTTTATCGCACCAACTTCGCTTAAAGCTTTACAACTTTCGATTTGATTGTCAGAAACTGTAATAACAATCGCAGGGAGGCCTAATAAACACCTTTCCAATAGACTTACGCCACCAGCTCCAATTGCTAAATCAGACTTGTTTATTAGTGCAGATAAACTTGGTAAATTATGATGGAAAAAAATATTAGGATTATTTTTAGAAATTTTTTTCATCGTATCAACAGAATTATCCTCTGAAGAGATAACAATGTCAATATAGGTATTAGGTAATTTCATTTTTAAAACACACTTTAAAATAACTAAAGATAGACTTTGATTATCATGCCCTCCGAAAAAAATTAACAATCTTTTGACTCTTGTCCTTATTCTTACTTGGAATGAATCGTAATCTTTTTGGAGCAATGCGTACTTAGGTCCAAGAAAAAGGTTACATTTTTTTGGAACTTTGTTTCTGTATCTATCATCATAATTTAGAACAAAATTTTGATCTAATAAAAAATCACAATCATGCTCCCTATTTGCAAGATCATCAATGACAAAAATTTTTTTTGTATATGGCTTTAAAGCTCTTTCCCAACGAATACCTAATGAGTAATGATCAATAATTATCATATCTAAACTTTGATCTTTTATCAATTTTATAGTTTCATTAGCGTCATCAATTTCGCTATTGTCTAGATCTTTTTCTAATTTATTTTTTATTACTCTGTAGGGAATACCTTTTTTTTTAATTAAGCTATTAAAATTGCCTTTAGTGGAACACGATATAAAAAAAACTTGTGCACCTTTATCAATTAATAAATCTGAAATTGACAAACATCTCACTAAATGGCCACTGCCAATTTTTTTTGAAGAGTCTACTCTAAAGATAATCTTCATACAATATAGCCTTTCAATATCTAATTCAAATTGAAACTAAATACCTTCCAAAAACTTTATAATCTCCTAATAGAAAGACATATTAGTTGAATATGACTTTATATTATCAATTTTTTCAATGAAAAAAATGTGGATATATCCTGGAAATATTTTGAATAAGCCAAAAAATAATTGAGCATAAACAATTTTAATACAAAGATAAAAAAGTTACCACTTTAATGAGTAGCAAATTTTTTTGATATCAAATAATTGTACTAATAAGATTTGATAATTCATCTGAGGTTAAGAACCTATCATTTGTACCGCTTTCATAAAAAAACTCATCTTCACAAAACCTCCCCTCACCTTGATTACTACTTAATCTAAATTGCTCCACATCCCACAATCGACTCGAAGGAAGTATCACATAATAATTTTTAAATTCAATCGTATTCAACGCATCTGTCTTCGTTATCATTTCTTCATGTATTTTTTCACCTGGCCTTACCCCAATAATTTTTATCTCTGCATCAGGGGCAATAGCCTTCGCGAGATCAAGTATTCTATAAGATGGTATTTTTGGAACAAATAGCTCTCCCCCCCACATCCGACTAATGCACTTTAAAACAAAATTTATACCCTCTTCTAACGTTATATTAAATCTAGTCATTCTAGCATCAGTAATGGGTATTTCACCTGAATCTTTTTTATCTAAAAAGATAGGAATCACAGAACCACGACTACCCATAACATTTCCGTATCTAACAACAGAAAATTTAATGTTTTTAGTACCTATATAGTTATTAGCAGCAACAAATAGTTTATCTGATGCAAGCTTTGTGGCACCATATAAATTTATTGGAGCTGCTGCTTTATCTGTACTTAGAGCTATCACCTTCTTTACGTTATTTTCAATTGCTGCATCAATAACATTTTGTGCGCCGATAATGTTAGTTTTAATTGCTTCAAATGGATTATATTCAGCAGCGGGAACTTGTTTAAGGGCAGCTGCATGGACAACAATGTCAATTCTTGACATAGCCATCCTCAGGCGAGGAAGATCCCTTACGTCCCCAATGAAATAACGGATAGGACAAATACCATCATCGGGATACAATTGTTGCATTTCGAACTGTTTTAATTCATCTCTACTATAAACTACAACTTTATTCGGTCTATAATTTTTTAAAATGGTTTCAATAAACTTTTTTCCAAAGGTTCCAGTACCACCTGTAACTAAAATATTTTTATCTTTTATATATTTAGAATACATTACTTTTTTATTTTACAATAGACTAGCTTTAAAAGTTATGAAATCAACTTTGTTATTTTAAGATCTTTATGAATATTAATAATTAATTAATTCAATTTTCGCGGGAACGCCTGGGAATCGAACCCAGCTCTGTAAATAAATTACAGACAACGGCTTTGAAGGCCGCGGAGAGCACCAGCAACTCAATCATTCCCAAATATTTAACCATTTATTGGACGATACAATACTCTGTAATCTACACCTAATTTTCTTTTAATATTCTGTCCAACTTTTTCCGCAGCGGTCTTAGAATTATATCTTACAACCCTTACAGCATTTAAAGTTCTATCTTTAGTTTCCACTTTTATTATTTCCACTTCATGACCTATTTGATTTGCCTGTAATTTCAATCTATTTGCATTCTTTAGGCTACTGAATGCACCTATCTGGATTACATAAGGAGATCGTTTATTACTATGTTGCTCTTTCTGAGTTCTAGGTAAATTTACATCATTAGTATTAATGCCATATTTTTCTACATCTAAATATGGAAACATACCTTGATATATGCTAAGATAATATTGAGCAGAATCATTTTGACCAACAGCTTGGAAAGAACTCACCAATAAATCTATTACTCTTTGCATTTCATGATAGCGAGGATGTTTTCTAGGAAACTGCGATAAACTTCTACATGCTTGAGAGTAGAGTCCCCTTGCATAAAAATATTCACCCAATTTAACAGATGCATCATCAGAAAAACTTGATCTAGGAAATTTTTCAATTATTAATTTATATAGATCTAAAGATTTTATACCATCCTTAGTTAAGAGTGCCTGTAGGTAAATAACACCAGCACTGTTCGGATATTTAGAAATTAATTCAGGTAATTTTTCTTTTACAGAGTTCTCCTGCCCTTCATCAATTAGGGATATATACATATCAATATTTTGACACAAAATAAAAATTGGGAAAATAAAAATTAAAAATTTAATCATTATTATTTTTTGATCTTTTATCAATTATAGCATCTATTTGATGTCCAAGTTCAATTGGAGTTGCGGTTGGTATTGATAATTTTAGCCTCATTAAATCAATTCTAATATCATTATTGTTCTTATCAGATAAATTTTCAACTAAACTCAAAGCTGTACTTATTTCGCCTTTTTCTTCAAGGACATTTGCAAGTTTTATTATGGCCTCCAAATTAAACTTATCTAATGAAATTAACTTTTGATAAAATTTTTCTACTTCACTATAGCGTCCAAGGTCAAATAAAGCAGACTCTATTTTATGGTACACATCAATACCAGATTTCTCATCCCTGGTAGCATAAGTTTGCCAATTTTCCAATGCTTTTACTAAATCTCTATTTTTCTCATACAGGTCACCCAAGTATTTATATGCTTGACTGTTATCAGGCGATTTTTTGATAGCTATTTTAAAAAACGACTTTGCTTCTTCAATCTTACCATTTATCATACAATCAAGTCCTTTATAAATATCAAATCTAGATAAATCATTTACTTCTTTTTTTCCACTTACTTTTTGTAAATGTTTACTCCAAATAGCAGCTTCTTCCCAATCTTGATTTTCTTCAGAAGTTTTTATCAAAAATTTTAGTGACCACAAATTACGTTTTTCAATAAGGAGTATTTTTTTGGCTTCCTCCATTGCTTTTTTTATATAACCTATTTCTATGTAATCTTTAGCCAATGCTTTATGGATTTGGACCCTTTGATCTGCACTAAGGTTTGGTCTTACTGTTAATGACTGGTGAATTTTTATAGCTTGGTCAGTATTCTCTTCCCTTAATATGTTGCCTAGTTGCAAATATGCTCTGACATGGTTTGTATCTTTCTTGACAACCTGCTGAAGGAGGGAAATAGCTCTAGTGTTGTCTCCATTTAAAAGTGCATTTAGAGCATCCGAAAATAAAGTTTCGACCTTTGGAGTCTTTTTAGATTTAAATAAAGAAAAAAATTGAAAAATGACAACTCCTGAAGAAAATTAATAAATCTATCGATGAAAATAACATAGTTCAATTTATTCCATCATCTTCATAAACAGTCTCGTTTATAGCTACATTTCGAAGATCATTTAATTCGTCTGTTAAACTTTTTATTTTATTCTGTAAGTTTCTATTCTGAGCTCTGACAGATAAGATCGAGAATACCGCTATTATATATCCAAATAGTACACCTAGTGACAAAGCACCAAAAATTACCATAGAAATTGATACTTGATTAAATTTCTTAAAAAGTAAATCAATATCCACTTTAGCATTATTCATACTCAAAAAGTAAATCAAAAATAAAATTATTATAATTAAAAAGAATGTCTTGAGCAATTTCATTATGCCAATTTTTCCTCGCTTACTAATTCTCCTTTCAACGAAATACCTTTAGAATCTATAATTAAAACCTTTACCATTTCATTTAATTTGACTTTTCCTTTTCTAAAAATAACCCATTTATTTGAATCAGTCCTACCAGCCCAATGATCTAAAGACATTTTAGATTGTTTTTCAACTAAAATTATTTGCGTTGTCCCTATCAATTTTTTATTTCTTTGGATTGAATGCTCTTTTTGAAGATTAATTACTTTTTCTAAACGTTTTTGTTTAGTTGTTTCTAATATTTGATCTTCATATTCAGAAGCTTTTGTTCCTACCCTAGGTGAATATTTAAAATTAAACGCACTATCAAATTTAACATCTTCCATTACACTAATCGTTTCTAAAAAATCTTCTTCGGTTTCTCCAGGAAAACCAACAATTATATCAGTAGATATTCCAACGCCTGGAAGTATCTGCCTAATTTTTTTTGCTAAAGATAAAAAGTCTTCTTTTAAATAAGATCGATGCATTCTTTTTAAAATTTTATCACTTCCTGATTGCAGAGGCAAATGAATATAGTTACAGATGTTGTCATTTTTTCGCATTACTGCTAAAAGCTCATCACTAATATCTTGAGGATGCGGAGAAGTATATCTTATCCTATCAACACCAGATATTTGAGATACAATTTCAAGAAGATCATGGAACATAAAATCACCATATCTAAAAGAATTAACATTTTGACCTAGAAGCGTTAGCTCCCTGTAACCACTCTTTACAGCGTATTCTGCTTCCTTTACTATGCTATCTATGTTTCGACTTCTTTCTCTCCCCCGAGTAAAAGGTACAATACAGAATGTGCAAAATTTATCGCACCCTCTCATTATCGAAATCCACGCATTTACCCCATCCTTTCTTTTTGGAAATAGTCCATCGTAAACCTCATATCTAGAAAGCTTAGTATCAACGATACTTTGTTGATCATACATTGATCTATTTATTATTTCTGGAAGTTTTCTGTAAGAGTCTGGTCCAAGAATAATATCCACAAAAGGCCTATTCTCAAGTATATCTTGCTTTAAATTTTGCGCCATGCATCCTAAAACACCAATAATTACTTCTGGCTTATTTTTTTTTATTTTAGCCCATCTTCCAAGTTGGGAATGAACCTTTTCCTCTGCTCTTTCTCGAATAGAGCAAGTATTTATAAAAATTAAATCAGAATTTTGTGGGTTATCAGATTTTATAAATCCTTTGTCAACAAGCATTGCAATAATTAATTCAGAATCAGCTACGTTCATTTGGCATCCAAGGGTCTCTATATAGAATTTCTTTACTGGTGTTTTTTTAACCTCTTTTTGATTGGTGAGGAGTTGTTTTTCAAGGGTTAAAACTTCACTCATAGTTATTTTGCAGAACGATAATAACCGATAACAACTTTATCGATATTATGTTTCTATCCCCTTTTTTGGTTTTTTAAAGCTTTCTTCTTTGTAAAAATATTTTTTTATCATTATTTATTTTTTTGGTGTCATCTTAATAAAAACAACAATTTTTCTATTATAAAGATTATTATACTAGACGCAAAATAACGTAAAAAATAAACATTAAATCTTACAATATTTCCGATACCAAAATATAAGTAATAAAAGTGAAAGTCGGTATAGAGCCATTATTAAAGAAAGAGGAGATCAGAGTCCAATTATATTAACAATGCATCTTTAATTTACCATTACAAAAAGCCATCGAATTAATCTTGTTTATGATAGAAATAGTCTAGAGGATTTTTTGATTCACCGTAATGGTGAATTTCATAATGTAAATGAGGTGCAGTAGATCTACCCGTATTACCAGTAAGTCCTATCACTTCTCCTCTAGATACTTTTTGACCATGCTTAACTTTAATTTTAGATAAATGCGCAAATAATGTAGTATACCCATTTCCATGATCCAACTTAATATGATTGCCAAAACCTCCAGCGTAATAAGCTCTTTTAACTATACCATCTGCTGGAGAATAAATTGGAGTACCAGATTTTACTGTTATATCTTGACCTTGGTGAAATCGCATCACATTATCAATTGGATCATTTCTATAACCAAAAGATGAATTCAAGTACCCTTCTTTTACGGGCCGAATTGAAGGTATTTTTGAAATGCGATTTATATCTTTTTTTACTTTATCATAAATGGATTCATAACTTTCAATTTCTAAATTTACATTTCTAGAAATTTTTTCTATATCTAGACTTAGAGCAATCAATTCCTCATTTACTATTGGAGATATATTATCAGATAAAATATTTGACTTTATTCCGTACCCACCAGTGCCGAGTTTTCTTATATCTAAATCAATTTCCGGCATACCCGCATAATTTCTTACTGCTTTATCTTTTTCTTCAATTACTACAACTTTACCATCAAGGTCTTCAAGCTTTTTTTGTAAAAGTTTTAGATTTTCTGACATTACATTGTAATTTTTTTTGAATTCATTTAATCTTTCCTTATAAAACATATCACTCAAAATTTCAGCTGATAAATAAAGAGTCGATAATAAAGTAAAGGCGCAGATTGATATCAAAAAAATTGCTTGCCTACTATTTATCCGCAATTGAGCAACCTTATCATCTGACTCTTTTTGTAAAATAAAATTGTTCATTATGATTGTTTTAGGGTTTAATTATGGATTAGACTAGTAAATAGTTAAATTTAGTTTTTTAAAATCTGGTTATCATGCCTTTCTGATGATTCTTCAATATCAAGATTATCACTTTCAACCCTTGGAATACTATCTTCTTCAATATCAGGCTCGTCAAACTTTTCTTTAATTTCATTAATATCTTTTTCTTTCATTTCAATTTTAATCTTTAAATCTTCTATTTTATTAACAAGTTTAAAAAAGTCTTTATTACCAGAAAAAGAAGCCATATGCTCATTTTTTGTATGCTCAAAAGCCAATTTACCTAAATCTTCAAAGACTTTATTCATTTCTCGATGAAGTTGATGAATCTCAAACTTAACTTTTGAAATACGAGTCATTTCTTCTGTTTTAGCTACTGCAATTTTACTCATTTCTTCTGCTTTTTCAACTGCAGTTACGCTCCAATCTTTCATATTGTCTTTAAGGTCATCCCAAAGCTTAGACATCATAAACCACCTTAACTCTAATTTATTTGAATTAATAAAAATAAACGCATAGTAAAATCATTGTTAATTTGCGCTTTAAACAACCTAAAACTGTAAAATAAAAAATTCAAAAAAACAACTACTTATTTTTTGATATCAATATATTAGGAAGTTGATATTTTCGTGATACCCAAAATTAAGCATAAAGGTTAGTAACGGGAGGAGAATACTTTGTTAAATCAATACCTTCAACTGCATTTTCATACTCCTTCATTGATGGCGTTCTGCCGAGTATTGCAGAAAGAACTACAACGGGAGTTGAAGCCAATAGCGATTCACCTTTTTTCTCATCAGAATCTCCGACAACACGACCTTTAAAAAGACGTGTTGAAGTAGCCATTACAGTATCACCTTCTTCAGCTTTTTCTTGGTTACCCATACAAAGATTACAGCCTGGTCTTTCTAAGTACATCATGTTTTTATATTGTCTGCGAGCAGTAGTTTTAGGATCTGCATCATTAAATTCAAAACCAGAATATTGTTGCAAGACCTTCCAATCACCTTCATTCTTTAGCTCATCAATAATATTATAAGTAGGAGCAGTTACTACTAAAGGAGCGTTGAATTTAATTTTCCCATAAACCTGCTCAAGATTTCTAAGCATTTGAGCAAGCACTTTTAAATCACCTTTATGCACCATACAAGATCCAACAAATCCAAGATCTACTTTTTTCTTTCCTTGATAATAAGATAGTGCTCGGATTGTATCATGAGTATATCGCTTTGAAATATCATTATTGTTTACATCAGGATCAGCAATCATTGGTTGAGATATAGAACCTAAATCCACCTCAAACTCTGCATAATATTTTGCATCCGAATCTGGAAATAACGGTTTATTTTCTCTAAGTTTTATTTGAGATATTCTTTTATCAGCTTTGTTCAAAAGATTTTGGAGTACACATGACGCATTGTCCATACCTTTATTAATCATAACTTTAATTCTTTTTTTCGCAATTTCTAATGAATCTATCAACGTATCACTATTTGATATACAAATAGAAGCTTTTGCTTTCATTTCTGCTGTCCAATCTGTAAATGTAAAAGCCTCATCTGCAATAAGAGTTCCAATATGAACTTCAATAATTCTACCTTGAAAAATATTCTCCCCATTAAACTTTTCCAACATTTGCGCTTGGGTAGCATGAACAACATCTCTAAAGTCCATATAAGGCATCATTGTACCTTTAAAAGTAACCTTTACAGATTGTGGAATAGGCATGGTTACTTCACCAGTAGCAAGCGCAAGAGCTACTGTCCCTGAATCAGCCCCAAAAGCAACACCTTTCGACATTCTAGTATGAGAATCGCCTCCTATAATAATTGCCCTATCATCTACTGTTAAGTCATTTAAAACCTTGTGTATTACATCCGTCATAGCGTGATACTTCTCTTTTGGATCTCGACCTGTAATAAGACCAAAATCGTTCATAAACTTCATTAGTTTTGGAATGTTTTTTTGAGATCTTTTATCCCATACAGAAGCGGTATGACATCCTGACTGATAAGCTACATCAATAATTGGTGAAATAGTGGTAGCAGCCATAGACTCTAGCTCTTGGCAGGTCATAAGACCGGTAGTGTCTTGTGATCCCACAATATTAACCTTCACACGCACATCCGAGCCTGCATGCAGAAACTTGTCTAATTTCTTACCAACAATATTTCTATTAAATATTTTTTCAACAGCCGTTAAACCTTGATTTTTAATTGCAATTTCTTTTGAAGGAGAAAACACTTCTTTAATTTTGACACCCAAAACTTTAGCCGCAAATGTTTGTAATTTTTTTCCAAATACAACAGCATAAGAACCTCCTGCTCGCATAAATTCTATTTTTTGAGGAGTAAATGCACTTGAAATATCACATAATTCCTTATCACCTTTGTAAAGTTTTTTATGTTCGGTATTGATTGTAAGTACTGTTCCAGTTTTGATAGTGTATACCTCTTCAAGAACTGATTGACCTTTCTGGTCTAAAATAGTATCTCCATTAAGGTCTTTTTTCTTCCGCCAATTTTTTAAATCAAGACCTATACCTCCTGTTACGTCAACAGTCGTTAAGAAAATAGGAGAAATACCATTTGTTCCTCCTACAATAGGGGCAATATTTACAAAAGGCACATATGGACTAGCTTTTTTACCTATCCATAGAGCAACATTATTTACTCCAGACATCCTCGAAGACCCTACTCCCATTGTACCTTTTTCTGCAACCAACATTATAGCCTTATCTGGATGCTCTTTTTGTAAGCCAATTAGTTGATTTTGTTGATCGATATCATGTTCAAAAATGCATTTACCGTGAAGTTCCCTGTCTGACCTAGAATGTGCGTCGCTGCCAGGAGAAAGAAAATCTGTAGATACATCTCCGATTCCGGCAACATATGTTACAATTTTTATTTCTTTCTCAACTTTTGGAAGTCTAGTGAAAAATTCAGCTTTAGAGTAACTTAATATGATATCTTTAGCAAAAATATTCCCATCTTTATAAGCTTCTTCTAAACGTTGCATATCCGCTTCATATAAGAAAACTTGACATTTAAGAATATGTGCTGCTTTTTTAGCATTAATCTCATCGATTCCTAAAGCTAAATCAAGAAGGACTTCAACAGAAGATCCTCCTTTCATATGGGATAGTAACTCAAAAGCAAAATTAGGTGAGATCTCTTTTAAACAGGTTTTGTTAAGAATAATATTTTTTAAAAAATTAGATTTCACATTAGCAGCACTTGTAGTTCCAGGTATTACATTATAAATAAAAAATTTAAGACAAGCCTCCCGATCAGCATGGTTTACATCCTTAATACGTTTAATAATATGTTTTAGCAAATTTCCATCATCAATCGGCTTAGGATTAAGATCTAATTCTTTTCGTTTTTTATTTTCTTCTATGTAATCTTTATACAAATCCATTTTTAATGTCATTTTATTGTTTTTGTTGCTAAGGTTATAAATCAATTATTTAACTAAAGAAAAATAACTAGAAAATTTATAGCTACAATTTACTACTAATTCTATCGCTAGCTAAGATTGAAAAACCTCAGATTATTATAATTATCATAGGTTAAGTTAAAAGGATCATTTTAGCCTTGCAGAATCTATACCAATTTTTCAAAAACATTATTGCGATAATTAATTCTAGAAAATTTAGTACAAAATTTTGAAAATATTTTTTTCCTTATTTAATTATATCTTATTGTTATGAATTTATTAATGCGGTACTGTACTGTCAATTTACAATTAAAATAGCTATTAATTCTTTATTCTGTATTAAAAATAGATTTTAGAATTTTTTCCTTGACTTCCAAATTATATGGAAAATTTTCAATGAGCAAATATAAAATTCTCTATTTAGAATTTTAATTTTTATTTTTGTAAAGGTTGTGATTTTTTTGTAATTGCTTAATGCCCTTGAGCAACACGATGAGATTAAATTTGAAACAAAAAATTTGTTAGATTTAAAATTAAATTAGATTTTCTTTTTATACTTTTTAATTATAATTAAGATTCTTTATAAATAAATATAACAATTTATAAAAAAACAAAATAAATAAATCATTATACTTTACAGAAACCTAAGTGAAAGCATAATTATTATTAAATGAAGTACTTTGTAAGCAATTTAAGTTGTTTTTTTATATTTTTTTTTGTCAGCCATTTATTCCCTTCAGTAAAAAAAACAATTATAGAACAAAACAAAACTAAAATTATTATTGAACTTGATTTTGATGCTTTTTCAGATGCAGACTTATGTCCCACTAGTTTATTAATAGGACTTCCAGAACAAAAAATGCCTACGACTGATATTCAGTACTACGAAAGAAGCCAAATTCCATTTAAATCCAATCATGAATCGATTACTGGTTACAATTGGATAAATTTTCAAAAATTGAAAAACCTACATACAGGGACACTTAGAGTTTCTCCACTTTCAATAAATAATCATTATTATAAAAAAGTAAGAATAACCATAAATTTTAAAATACCTGTTAATAATTATAGATTACCTAATAGCGCCGAAATTAATTTTTTAAAAAATCGGTTAGTAAATTGGGATATTGCTAAAAAATGGTTTTTAAAATCAAATCGGTCAAGCTACAAAGAAGTTGATTACCCTCAAGGCACCTGGTACCAATTTTTCACTGAAAAAGATGGAATACATTCATTGTCTTATGAGACACTATCCGATGTAATTGAAAATATATCAAATATTGATCCAAGATCTATATCGATTTTTATTAGTAGTGATATGGGTAGATCAAGGACACAAAATTTTAATCAAACAATTTTAGATAACTTTTTGGAAATCCCATTATATATAGATGGTGAAGAAGATGGTGTTTTTAACTCAAATGATAAAATTATTTTTTACGGAAGAGGTCCTTCAGGTTTTGATTCTAATCAAAACGATTTAGTATGGAATCAAAATTTATATTTTAATAAAAATTCATGCATGCTGTTAATTCCCGATAATAATCAAAATAGAGGCAAACGAGTTTTACAAATCACACAACCCGAATCTGGTGTACTTATTGACTATGGCTTAGTCTCTAATCACATTGAATTAGATTTAACAAATTTATCATCTTCAGGAACCGAGTGGCTTGATAGTCCGATAATTGCTGGAACAGCCAAACCAATTATACTACAAATGAACAATCCTAAACTTGGAGCTAGTTTTAGTTTGTCTACTAGACTCAAAGGCCATTCTGTAGATCATAATTCTATTGCTTTGCACCAAATTAAAATCTTTCAAAATAATTTAAACGGTAATCAAATTGGTCAAACTGAGAATTGGACGGGTAATACCGTTAAAACAATAACTGCTAACAATCAAGGTTTTGACCTTGTTGATGGTACTAATATTTTCTATTTATTAAACTCAACTTCCGATCAAAATTCATTACCTCATCTTGATTATTTTCAAATTGAATATGCAAAAACATTAAACTTTGATGAGACCTTTACTTTCACTTCACCAGTCAATGATCAAAATATTAGATTTGACTTTGGAAGTCAAAAACCTAACCATATTTTTCTTTGGGATATAAGTGACCCGGTGAATATTATTAATCTGGAGATAAATGAATCTGGACTTTGCAATGTTCAAAATCATATTAACAGACCAAACCGATTTGTTCTTTTTGACAAAAATGAGATATCGGCTATACCTAGTCTATACTTGAAAGAAGATCAAAGCTTTAACCAATTACGAAATGTTAATATCCAAGCTGATTATATAATTATTGGCCCAGAGCAATTCAGAGGAGAGTCTCTTGAATTATTAGAAATAAGAAATAATTCTATTTATGCAAGTATTGAAACTATTTACAATGAGTTTTCTGCTGGAAACCCAGATCCTATGGCAATTAGAAGTTTCATCCAATGGACTCAAGAATATTGGGGAGATCCCAGTGCAAATCATGTCTTGCTTTTAGGGGATGGTGGGTATGACTATAGGAATATCAATGGTTTTTCATCAATATTAATACCAACCATACAGGTCCAAGCCTCTCGTAGTTATGCAACGGATGATCTACTTGCGAGTATCTATGGAAACATACCAGAAGTAGCATTGGGCCGATATCCTGCTAAAAACATTGAAGATGTTTCTAAATTTATAAGAAAAATTAAAAGTATTGAACTCTCACCTACTTTTGGCCCTTGGCGCCAAAAGGTTACTCTAATTGCCGATGATGCTGCTAGACCTGAACCGAATCATGGATCCATCGCAACAGGTCAGTCTCATACCATTAATTCTGAACAACTAGCTAGTTTGATACCTCCAAGTATAAAGATTGAAAAACTTTACATGATGGAATTTCCCGAAGTGAATGATGCATCTGCGTACGGAGTTATCAAACCAGAAGCAACTGAATCATTATTTGATAATTTAAAAAATGGAACAGCGATTATTTCATACATTGGCCATGGATCACCATACCAATTAGCTCAAGAAAAACTTTTAGACCTCAATCGTGGCGATATCAATCAAATAAATACCGGCGCAAAACTACCATTATGGATAGTTGGGACATGCTCCTTTGGTTGGTTTGATGATCCTTTGAATGAATCATTTTCTGAAGAACTCATTAAAGCAGATATGAATTGTGCATCAATGGTAATTTCTACAACCCGCGCTATTTCTGTTGTTGGAAATGAAAGATACACAAAAGATTTATTTGAAAAGATTTTTGATAATGGAAAAGTCAGTAATCAAACAGTCGGGATAATATTACAGTCAATCAAAGATGGAACTTCTGAGTCTCAATATTTTCATTTATTTGGTGACCCGGGCATGAAAATCCCAATGCCAAAAGATACCTTATTATCAATTACTATATCTCCTGATACTTTGAAGACTTTAGAAAAAGGAACGTTTTACGGAAATCAAGTGGCAATAACAGAGTCTGGAGATGGTTATGTTTCATTGATAGATGCTGATAGGAATGTTGTGCGGAATTATGATGTTTCATCTGAAACATACTCCCTTAGCTATTTAATTCCTGGAGCAAACTTATTTCGAGGGCAATTCTCATTTTCAGGTTCGAGTTTTGAAGGAGAAGTACGAATTCCACTCGATATATCTTACTCAAATAATTTAGCTAGATTATTGATCTATTTAAACGATGAAAATAGAGATGTGATTGGTGTTATAAAATCATTAAAACTAGAGGGAGGAGAAGCAATTCAAGATAATCAAGGTCCCAATATAATTTTTGAAACAGTTAATGGACTAAGGCTAGAAGAAGATGACCACTTAATAGAATCTGAGAAATTAGTTATAAGGATATCTGATCCAATTGGCATTAATTTAACAAATGAAGTGGGGCATGAGATAATTTTAACAGATTTGAGTACTCAAGAAACCTATAATAAAACAAATCAGTTTTCTTATGATAAAAATAGCATAGAAAGTGGAACAATATTACTGAAATTTTATGATGAACAAATAAATATTAAAATAAAAGCATGGGACAATGCGAATAATCCTTCAGAAAAAAGTATTGTACTAAATCGTTCAGAAAGCAACTTATTAAAAATCCACAATATGTATAATTTCCCTAATCCTTTTTCAGACTTTACTCAGTTCACATTTGAATTATCAAAGCCTTCCGATATTCAAATAGATATCTATTCTTTAGGCGGGAAAAAGATATTTTCTATCGAAAAAGTTGGTGCTCCTAGGGGATTTAATATTATTAATTGGGATGGCAAAAGTAGTTTTGGAGATATCTTAGCAAATGGAGTATACATTTATCATATAAAAGCTACCTCTCAAAATGAAAAAACCTCATCTTTAGGTAGAATCGCAAAATTTTGATAAATTAGATTAGATGGAATTAAATATTTTAGCATCAAAATCTTCAAGGCGAAGAAATTTACTTGATAAAATAGGTTTTATCTTTTCAGTAGTCCCCAGCAATTATCAAGAAGATTTTAATGGCAATATTCCACCTGAAGCCCTAGCTGAAAGTTTAGCACGAGGCAAGGCTATGAAAGTCGCAAAAATGTATAAGAATAAAATTATAATAGGTGCAGATACAGTTGTTTCATTAAATGATAAGTTCTATGGGAAACCTAAAAATAGCCAAGAGAGCTTTGAAATGTTAAGATCTCTTTCAGGTAAATCTCATGAAGTTATAACAGGAGTTTCACTAATATTACTAGGCAAAAATATTGATTATACTTTTAATCAAAGGACTATTGTAACTCTTACAAAAATAACAGATAAGGAAATATTGTCATATGTAAGAAAATTTAATCCAATAGATAAAGCTGGTAGTTATGGTATCCAGGATGGCTTTTCAGTTTTTATTAAAAATATTGACGGCTGTTATTATAATGTAATGGGATTCCCTCTTTCCAAGTTTTTTCATCATTACAAAATGATTTTCAAATCTTTATGAAAAATAATTATTATACATTTTTTTAACTTATTTCTTTTAGTTATGTAAATGTAACTTGTCGCAACGCTATTGCTTATTTTGTCAAAATTTTATAAAGAACTCAAAGAACTTCGCGAATCCAGAAAAATTTCACTGGATGAAATTAGTGAAAGAACTAAAATCAATGTCCAATACCTTCAAGATATTGAGAAAGGGACTTTTGAAGATATCGAGACTCCCTACCTGAGATTATTCTTAAGAGCTTATGCAGAAGAAATTGGAAGTGATGCTCAACGTGCCCTTGAGCAACTTGATTCGTATTCAGGAACTAGTCAAGCTCCTATGATTCAAAATAGTATTTTAAGTGACAATTCTAATTTTGGAACAAAAAAAACATTTACAAGCGGTTTCATTTCAAATAAGGATCTTAGGAGGGATTATATTATTGCTGGTGTATTTTCAGTAATTTTTGTTTTTTCTATTTTTATTTTTCAGAAGATCTTTAATCAAGAAAGTAAAGCCGTCGGAAGTAATAATGGTCCTGTAATAGTTAAAACATTAACGCCATTAACTTATGAAGATTTGAATAAAGACTTTGTTTCAGATAATTCTAGCCAGGAACTCTTATCGGTTAAACCACCATATTTTATAAAGTTAAAAACCGCTAGACAGATTGCATATACTTTTAAAAATGATACTTTACCTTCAATTAGTCACATCCTAAATCCAAATAAGGAATTAGATTTAAATCCTTTTGTTGAAAAGTCAGAGATAATTTTTAATGCAACACAAGGTTTAACTCTATTT
>CACKSF010000008.1 GCA_902602795.1 uncultured Fidelibacterota bacterium | reverse complement strand
TTAGCGATATTGATGATAATACTAATTTATTTTTTGAAGCCGATTAATAGATCTTGATTAATCAAGGTTCTGAAAAGTATTTCATGCTTTCTCCCTGGTGTTTGTAATGATAAGTATTAATCGTGGGATGAATTCAAACACACCAAAATTTATATAAGCATTTATTACCTTGATATTAATTTTTGCGATCTTAAATAAATCTCAAGTTTCTTAAGATAACAGAGATCAATGTCAGATTCCAATCAAGTACTCAGAGTGGTTGAGCCAACAACACACATAATTTTTAAGACATCAAATTTTTTTGCATATTTAGTTTTTTTATTTTTTTTATATAAAACATTAACTAAGATGATAAAATTTTATATTTATAGTATTGAAATATGTTGATTAATTATCTTGTAATCTGAATTAACCAGGAAGCATTATTCAAAAAATGGTAATTCTTTTAAAGAGATAACACTTTATGGTATAATATAACCGAATAAGGTTTAATAAAAAGAAGATAATTTTTGAATATTAATAAACTTTTCCCAAAACAATTCGTGGGTCTGGAAAAATTTTTAAAGCACTGGCATGTTGTTCTTCAGAAACTACTCCTGGAAGATCACATTCTTTAGGCTCTAAAAGACATAATTGAAAATGAACATGAGGTGGCCAACCACCATTTTCTTCCTTTTCCCCTACATATGCTAATGTTTCACCAGAGTAAATTTTTTGTCCAATTTTTTTATTCAATATTGAAGATTTACTTAGGTGCCCATAGAGAGCATATAGATTCTGGTTATTAAAATTGTACTTAACTATAATTGTGTAACCATAATCTAATTTGAGATTGTTATTTTTAAAAAGAAATATTTCTCCATCATAAAAAGACTTTACTATAGTTCCAGCTGGTGCACCAATATCAATACCCATGTGTATAAATCTCTTTGTTTTTTCAAATAATTTTCCTTTGTACATATTATGTCTTTTTTCATTGTATTTACCTATAGAAAACGAATCCTTAATATTCTGAAAATTATTTTTAGTTTCAAAATCATGAACATGAATATTTTTAGGTAAATCAACAATACTCTCAAATTTATAATTAGATAATATGGGAACTTCTGGGATGTGATTTATGTGCTTAAAAAAAGAGTTTGCTGACATTGGTATATGGGTTTTTGAGAGAATAGTGATTTTTAATTTTTATTTTGAGACTCATTTAATAGAGTATTATATCTTTCCTCTAATCCTTTGTAGTCAATCATTCTTACTTCAAATCCTCGACCTTTTTCTTTGGAGCTTATGTAAAGTTTTCCAGACTTATTATCAAAAATTTCTATAAGATCTTCAATTTCTTTACTAGTGTTAAAACTGTAGGTGTACCTGCCAGCACTTTCTGTACTGTAACGCGAGTAATCTTTATGGCCTAAGGTTACCATAAATGTAAATACAAGTAATCCACCAGTGATAATACCTTGAATGTAAGTCTTCATTATAAACTCCTTTGTTTTTTTAGTTGTTATTTAGCTTTTCTAACATTTAAATAGTTTGAATTGTTTTAAAAATATTTAATATATTTTATTATAAATTATTTTTACGTTTTTAGCCTCAATCATTCGAGTTCTTTTATCAATTAGATTTCTAATTAATTATTTCTAAAGATACATGTTTCAATTAATAAGATAGTTAAAAGATGTCCATATTTATCCTGTTATCACGAAAAGCTAAATATCATCTTTCACAAAATAGTATATGAATAAAAAAAATACAAATGATTATCCCCCTGTAAATCAAATGAATCAAGATCAAAAAGTTGAAATTGTTATGGATATCTTTTCATCTATAACAAACAAGTATGACTTTTTAAATCGGTTTTTATCTTTAAGACAAGATTTATTATGGCGAAAAAAAACTGTAGAAAAAATGCAGTTTTTTAAATCGTATAAATTTTTGGATATTGCCACAGGTACTGGAGATTTAGCAATTAATACTGTTAATTCTCATCCAAATGTAAAAGCAATTGGAATCGATTTTGTTCAAAATATGATTGATTATGGAAATGATAAAATTAAAGATCAAAACTTAAAACATCGACTGGACCTAAAATGGGGTGATGCTACTAATATTGATTATGAAGATAATACTTTTGATGTGACAGCTATGGCATTTGGTATTAGAAATATTCCTGATAAAGTTAAAGCCTTAAACGAAATGAAGAGAGTTGCTTTGCCAGATGGCCAAATACTTATCTTGGAGCTTACAACTCCAGATCCCGGTTTTTTTAAAGACATTTACAGTTTTTACTTAAACGGTCTTTTACCCAAAATAGCTAAATGGTTTACCACGAATCCAGCTGCTTATGAATATTTAGCCGATTCTATTATGAATTTTCCAACACGTTCGGAATTCATTTCTCTATTGGATTCAATAGGCCTTAGAAATATTAAAGCTATTCCTTTATCTTTAGGTATTTGTACTCTTTATATAGCAAATAAGTAATTTATAAAAAAATCTTTTGAGTAAATAATTATAAGATTAATTCCGAAGCAATGATAGAATTAAGGGCAAAAGGCTTCCTTTTCTACTCAAATTTTCAGGTATAAATAAATATTTTTAAAAAAATATGGTTAAACTATTTACATGATTATGCAAAAGTTTATCCAATTAATAAAATAATACAGAATACAGTGTTGATTGTAAAGTGTGATAAACTTTATTTATGAAGCATTATTGGGGTTAATAGTTTCTCAAAATTGAGTAGAGTGATTAAAAGTATTAATACATACTATATATTAGTATTTTATTCCAGGAGACCAATCTCCCATGTTTCTCCGTAATCAGAAGATTTCAGGTATGCATTTAAGTAAATACAATCATTTTCTGATTTGCCATAGCATAATGCTGATAAAAAAGTAAAATTACCGCTATCGGTATCTGATAAATTTGTATTGAAATCTAAATTAGAATACCCATGGACAAGGTTTTCTTGATTTAAATATAGCTTCGCTAGTTTTCGTGTAGTACTAATACTCGCATTTTTCTTACTCGAAATTTTAAATGAGGTATCAGATGATTTTAATATTTCAGATATACTTTTTCTAGGTAACGGTATATCAGGACCTAACAAATCTAAAAATACTACGGATATGGAAATTAGAAATCCTATAGAAATTATTAATAGAGCTAAAATGGGTCTGATGTTAATCATATAAAAATTTAAAAATACAATTAATATATTTTCTAATGATTTGTTATTAATTTTTCAAAAAAACTTACTGGCTTTAATTCTGTGACATTAAAAAGCTGTATTTCATTATTAATAGTATTCGATTCTTGCTTAAAACCATACTTGTTGAGATTTATTGCATGTTTGATAGTCCTGTTTAGGCTGGGATTACCGTAAGAGATAGAATACCATATATTAGTTATAAGAAAAAATATATATTTACTCATAATTAAATCTACCAATCATTTGACAAATAAGAAACTCATCTATGCTGGAGAAATAGTATTACACCTTTGCTTTATTTAAAGTTTATTTATTAGAGCAAGGTTTATTCTAAAAGATATCTTAATTATTTTTTTTAAAAAAAATTAAAATAAAGAATGCGTTATATAAAAAAGCTGCTCTAAAATTTATTTGGTATAGAGCAAATAAAAAAATGTAAAATTAAAAATGAAAACTATGTACTTCATTTCAATTTTAGTAATATTTGAATACTCCTTTGCTCAATCAGTTTTCAATAAAATTATTAATGCTCCTTTTTTTATTTTAGACTTATCTGGGACTTCATCAGATGGCCTTTATAGGCCACGCGATTTAGATTTTCATACTGATTCTAGCAGGCCTAATGAACTTTGGGTAATTAATGAAAATTCTGCGGTATATGATCCAACTTTTGGAGGCAGTACTGTAACTTATTACAATGCTGGTCTAGATTCGCAGTGGTCCGAATATAGGAAAGATTCCTATTCTGCCCATTTTATGCATACTGCAAGCGCCTTGGCATTCAGTGATAATGGTGGCTTTGCCAATACTCTTGATGTTCAAGATGCAAACAACAACCCAAACGGATATTTCTCGGGCTGCACACTTTGGGAAGCTGACACCTCTATTTACGCAAGAATTAATCAAAATGGTCCTGAGCTAGGTAGCCATTGGGATATGCTTCATCAAAGTCCCTTTAGTGTTGGGATTGCTGCTGAAACAGATAATACTTATTGGCTTTTTGATGGGTTCCATAATACGATTGCGAAATATAATTTTCAAGATCCTCATCCAGATCATGAGCACGGAGGTGAAGATCACTCAGATGGGCTTATATATCGGTATGACGAAATCAGCGTAAATAGAGTAATAGGTTTATCAAGTCATATGGTTCTAGATCAATCAAATGACATGTTATACATATGCGATACTGGGAATCAAAGAATTATCAGGATGAATATTAATGCGGGGGAAGTAGGAAGCGATCTTGATCCCTATGGAGAAAATATCGAAGGCTACTACAGTATGATTAATGCAGATTATGAAACTGTTATCGATAGTGGCCTTGTCTCACCAACAGGAATAGATATCTACAATACATTCCTTCTAGTAAGTGATTATTCTACAGGAGATATTCACATATATGATCTTGAACCTACCAATCAATTTCAACTTATACATAAATTGGGAACAGATATAATTGAGGATCTAATGTCAATTAAGGTAGGTCCTGATGGGACAATCTGGTTGGTTTCCACTAGCGCAAATAAACTATATCAAATTGTTCCTCCAATGAATGGGGACTTTGATGGAGATAATAGTATTACACTTAATGATTTTATATTACTATTGTCCCACATTATAAATTCTAATTCTCTAGGTGAAGAATATCTATTCCTAGCAGATATAGATTACAACAGCGCAATAGATATCTTTGATTTGGTTCTACTTCTTGATCGTATAAATTAGCAAGATTTTTTCAAACAAAAATCCAACAAGTTTTAGTCGGAAATTATCATTTTCAATTAAATAGATTGAAAAAAGTGCTAATCGTATTTTCTTGAGTCACCATTTACGATTTTTAAATTAAGAACTGAATTAATTTCTTTTTTAAAATTTTTTGCGATCTCAGTTTTTAAAATAATCATTAAATCATCAAATTCCCCAAATAGTTGAGTGCTCATACTATTTGTTTTCACTTCAATATTATCATACTTTTTTAAGCCACTTATAAATTCATCAATTATTGGAATAAAGTTTTCATTTAAAGGATAAAGACTTACTTCTATGGACACTTGCATAATTGACCTATTTCATTTAATAAAATCTACTTATCACTCCACAAATAAAAAACCCCACGAATGCAGTGCTTAAATCAAAGGATAACTTAAAATCCTGCAAATTCAGGATGACCCAAATAAATGCTTTGATGCTGTTCATCACTATTACAGCCTCTTATAAATAGGACTGGTATTTGAGGTTCTTTTCTGTAAGTTATTTGTAGATATTTTTTTTTTAAAAATAAAAAAGGTGTATTCTCCGAATTGCCAAAAAAAGGAATTATTTAATATTGAATCAATTTTCCAAAGCCTATTTCCAAGTGACCCCAGTCTATTTAACCAGTGATTACGATACCATGCAGGATAAAGTATGGAATACCCCTTTCGAAAAATTTCAATATTAGCTGGCAGAAATAATTTTCTAATTTCTCTAGAGCTGAAACATTTGCTATCTAAGTGTTTATTTGGACTGTAGCCTCCCCATATTTCTTTATATCGCCTAAATGCGTCACTGAATCTTAACCTTAATAAATTTAACAATACTTCAGCTAAATAATGCTTATTCACAAAACTTAAAACTAAGTGCCCCCCATCTTCACAGCAGTCAATTATTTTATCAGCGGTATCTTTCAAATTTTCGACAGTATTCAATGCACCAAAATAAACATAGATTAAATCAAATTTAAGATTAGGATAAATTTTAGATATTTCATCAGGGCCTCCTTTTTGAACATCGCAGTTAGATATTTTAGCTTGATCTATCTTTGACTTTGAAATTTCGATCATTTTTGAGGACACATCAATTCCACTAAAACTTTTTTCAGGAAATATTTTTGAAAAATGCAAGAGATCTATACCTGTACCACATCCAATTTCTAAGGCGTTATCAAATTTAAGTCGCTTCGTGTTTTCTCTAAAATCCTGCCTTATTTTCTGAAGTATGAGGTTGTTCCAATACCTTTTGTCAAAGTCATAAGAATCAATATCGTAATAATCGCCTACTAACTTAGTATAATTACTAATCATAATATAAAGTTTTGGTTAAATGAGTATCTGTATCATCAGCTTTAGAATTATTAGAATTGCTTATTTTTGGAAAAAGAAAACAAAGTAACATATGATCTTCCTCAAATACTGTTTTATATATTTTTTCCAGTTTTAATGCAATATGGGTTTGATAACCACCGTCAGCGTGTTGAATTCTATCAAAAGTATAATCATAATTGTCTCCAAAGGAGTATGTTTTTTTAATTCCAAAAATAAGATGCTTCGAATGATTCAATGCTAAAAAGAATAAGAAACAGAAATAATTTAACACTCTTACTATAAAACTAGCATTTGCATCAAGTTCTAGATAAATGTTGTTTTTCTCAACTGTTTGATAAGGATTAAGATACTTGTAGATCCATTTATTTTCATTAACAAATAAATTGTAAATATTTTGCCCTTTTAACACCTTCACAGAAAAAGCTTCATATGCTGTAAAAAAAGATTTTATGTTGACAGATAGGTCACCAGTTTCAAGTCCAAAATTTGGATCTATTGTTATCCTTTTTTTTGAAAGACCAACAAAATTTAACAGCGCATATAATCGTCTAATTATGATCATTATAAATCTTGCTAGATGTAAACTATAATTCTTGCATACTATGAAAAGGTCTAAGTCTGGAGGATATTTATCTTTATCAAGAGTGTTGTGGTGCGCTACTGCTCCTGAAATTCCTATCATTAAAATAAACGGTATCTTTGATAGAAATCTAAGGATAGTCTGGTTCTCATCTATAATTTTTTTTGAGTTGGAAAGTCTTCTCTGCCTAGTTTCTAAAATATTTTTAAAATTATACTTTTTTAAAACTATATGTCCGTCTTTCAATATTACATGGTTATCAAATTTTAAATTTGTTAAAATTTTTTTTACCTTATTTTTCTTGTAATCATTACAAAGGTAGAAGAGCTCCTTTTCGCTTAAGGGACAATCAAAAACATGCGAATAACAGATTAATGTCTTTATTTTTGTTGTTAAATCAAATTCTCCTTTTTTCATTAATCTCATCAGATATTTTGTTCAATTAAGGTTTTCAGATCATTTATTTTAAATTGAAAATTATTGTATAAGTCTGTATGGATGCTGCTCACCTTTAAAGAAAATCCCATAGCTTCATTAAAAGCATTGTCTCTAAATATTTTTCTTCGCAAACGAATCCTTTTAACAGGCGTATTTAGTATATCTGATATCATTTCTACAAATTCAGTTTGCTTAACAATTAAATTTGGATTGTATAGGTTTACAATTTTAAAAATTTCGCTTTTCCTACTTATATAATGCGCAAGAGAACAACAATCATGTACATCTATTAGACTCATCCAATTTTCACCTTTTGAATAAAGAGGAACAAAACCATGTTTCAAAGCAATTTGAACATAGTGATGATAAAACCAAGAGCCTTTTCCGACAACCCAAGGCAACCTAAACATGGAAATATTTGCATTCAATTTAATGGATTCTCTATACCATGGTTTCTCTGCTCTATAGTATTCTTTAGAAAAAGAAGTTGGGTCTATTACGCTTTTTTCATCGGCATTTTCAGATCTTTTATTACCGTACACTAAAGTACCTGAAAAGTAAAATATTCGCGGACTTAAGTTATTTTTTGAAAGATATTTTACTATCCTTGTATTACCATTCTTTCCTTTATTTGCAGCCCTAAGTCTGCCGAAAACTCCATTTCCTCTGATTCTTCCAAGGTGAAAAATAG
Source organism: uncultured Fidelibacterota bacterium (assembly GCA_902602795.1). Classification (GTDB taxonomy): domain Bacteria; phylum Fidelibacterota; class Marinisomatia; order Marinisomatales; family UBA1611. Next base: position 29,758 of record CACKSF010000008.1, on the reverse strand, counting down.
TATCCGGCTTAAAGCGTTTAAAGTGATCAAGGTCAATACTAGTAAAATCGCCTACAATTGCATCAAAACTTTCAAAATCAAAAAATTTAAAATTTTTGTGTAAAACGACCATTGACCTATTTTTACAAGATGCTTTTATTTCTTTAAATAAATGGGATCCAATAAATCCGGTTGCTCCTATAAATAATATTTTGTTCATTTATAAAATAAAAAGTCTTAATTAAGTAAATATTTTAGATATTCTAATTATAAAATTATAATAAGATCTCAACTTTATTTTAAAAGAACTGATATTAAAATTTTGTTTCCAAAACATATTGCATAAAATAATCTTCAAGCTAATCTTAAAAATAATGTAATTATTTGGGTTCATTTTATTACTCGAAGTAGCACTCTTTAGATTTCAGCTGGAGAAGGGTAGATGGACAATGAAAATTGAATGGTTTAATATGTATTCATCGACTTTAAGTATTTTTTACACCAACTAATTAGCACATATTATTGGAAGTAAGTATAAAGTCTATGTTTAAAAATTATTTTAAAAAAGTTTTTTAGTTTAAAATCACATTCTTATGGGGATCTATCTAAACAACAAATTTTATTATTAATCAATACAATGTTAAAATAACATCTTGACAATAAATAAAATGTATATTAATATACAGTAACAAATGAGCGTTATGAACGTTTTTTCTTATGAAAAAAATAAATATATTAGTAAAAAACATATTAATAATTATTGAAAAGTTTCTACACCTAATGATTCTTGGTATAGTAGTATTTCTTTGTGGTAGGGAGATTTTTCAAATGTTTCTCGATGGTTCGGTTGGAGTCTCCAGCATAATGCTAATTTTTATATATCTTGAAATTATTCAGATGATCCAGATTTATTTTGATTCTGGAAAAATACCTGTAAGGTATCCATTGTATATTTGCATGTTTAATTTAGCCAGAATTATCAGTTTTGAATCACTGGATAGTGCTGATGCTCTAAACCATAGCATAGCTATTTTAATGGTTGGATTAGCTCTTCTTGCTTTAGCTGGTAGAAAATACATTAGAGATTCTGAATTTAGTATTCCTAAAATTTCTGATTTAAATAAAAAAATACCCGGTTTAAATGATCAAGCAAAAACTTCAGGATCTGTTGTAAAAAATCCAATCATTGCACGCAATTAACATCCATATATTTTGAATATCCTCTTTCTAGCCGTCTTTAATCTACTTGCAATCATTCTATTTGCTATTTTGATCAGATTCGATTATTTAGAAATTCTTCTGTCCAAATTCGGAAATTTAAGAGTAAAGAAATATGCTGCAGTTCAAATAGAAAAATCTAAATTTCGAAAATAATTTTAAAATTTGTCATCAAAATACAATCAATCAAAAAATAACCTTTAGCTTATACATTCTATTGAAATAGACCTTAGAAATACTATTTGGGATGAGAAATTAATCCTTACCAAAATAAAAGCTAGTATGTCTTTCTGCTAACAAGTTTGTCAGTATTATAATATTCTTTAAGAAATAAGGTTCCGCCTTCATCCCAGTATTGCCAAGTTCCGCATTTTTTCCCGTTTGACCATTCGGCCTGCAAAGCTTTACTGCCATTTTGATGATATTCAAACTGAGATCCTTCTAGGTTTCCTTTTTCAAAAATTGATTCTTGCCTAATTTGACCTGAAACGTAAAAAGCAGTCCATTTACCATTTTTTAAATTATTCTTCCATATTGATATTCCCTTAATATTTCCGTTGCTATCCCAAAAATTCCACAGGCCATTCATTTTACCTTTATTAAAAAAACCACTTGAAGACATTTTTCCATTTTCCCAAAATGAGATGTATTTCCCATTTTTTTGGTTATCTTTGAAATCTACAGATGATTCTAACTGTCCGCTGGTAAAATAGTTTTCTTCTTTCACTTTTATCAGTTTATTAGTATCCTTTTTTAAATAAGTAATGGTTTTTATAGCACCATCTTTATAGGTTTCAATTTTCGGTATCAGTTGAGAAAAGATAAAGTTAAAAATATATATTAAGAAAAATATATGAAATTTCATTTCAAAATTTAATGTCTTAAAACTAGTTAAGAACCTATTTATAAAAAGCAAATAGTATTACGACCGTATTTTATTTAAAGGTTATTTATACATCACAACCCACACATACAACCCCCTAAAATGAAATAAATATTTGTGTTGATTTTATAACGCAAAGGGGCACCCACGTGATGTCAATTGAGAAAGAGATGGGGGATTGAAGAGTGGATTAGATATTTTGTTTTCTCTATTTTTGCAATTTGCGTTTATTTTTTGGCGAATTTATTAATATATATGAGTTCAATTGAAACAAAAAAAGCCTCAAATTAGATCGAGGCTTTTTTTGATTAGTAAACAATGTTTAATCTCTATCAAATTTGTAACCAGAATTACCTTCATATATTTCTGGTGGGGCACTGATTAGTTCCGCTATCCCAGACAATACATTTTGAATACGATCAGCAGATTGATCAAAGTGTTCTTTACTTTCCCACATAGCTACTCCTACAACTTCTTCTTCGCTTGCTTTGAAATAAAAAACACCTTTTAGCCCTTCACTTGATTTGAAAGTATCTTCGTTATTTTTAAAAAAATCCATTATTTCATCAGTTTTACCTGATTCATGTTTGAACTTTCCAACTCTATAAAACATATGATATCCTTTTATTTTATTTATATAAATATTTTAATTTGATATAACTACGTTTGGATAGACACTCAAGAACTCCTGTAATTCCGAAGAACCAAAATACATATCACCTATTTTTATAAGAACACTTTTTGTTAAACTTATTATATATTCTCTTTCTTCCATACTGTTGATATTTTCAAAATTAAAAATACTTCCATTCATTGATATTAACTTATTCGATTCTTTACCTAGATGTATGTTCGTATGGAAAAAATATCTAATAACGTAACCGCAAGAGACATCTGTATTAGGAAATATATAATCAAATTTTAAACTATCCTCAACGATAGAATGTAAGTCTCTAGTTTTATTATCAAAACCTAGATCATTGCGCTCATTTAAAGCCATTAAAATATTACTTACAGACATGTCAGTGTTTTCAGTTTTCGAACTATAGATCTGTTTACAATTTAAATTATATAATGAAAAAAAGATGATTAATACTAGGTTTTTAGTCATTCAATCAGAAGAAGTAAAACCATTTGTGAACAGATGCTTGATACTAAGATTAGATTCTACAATTCCGTTTTCTTTTAACCAATTGACAAACTCATTAACATTTGACTCGCGAATTTTACCCCAGCTATTATTATCAAGAAGTGCTTTAATTGTCTCCTCGAGGGCATCCTTAAGATTTAATTCCTTTTCATGACTTGGAATGAACTTACTAAGAATATCCACAGCTTCATTTTTGCTAGAAATAGAGAACAGAAATCCTTTTTTTGTCGCAAGTAAAAATTTCTTCACTAATTCTTGATGCTCGTTACAAAATTTTTCACTTCCAACAATAACAGGGGAATAAGAATATGGGATTTTAAAATCGCGCATTTTGAAATAATTTAAAGAAATATTCTTATTCTTAGCTTCAATACCTTCCCAATTCAAAAATATCCATGTTGAGTCTTGCTTTTTGGATATTAAAGTTTCCCAAATACCTAGCTTCTCAGGATACTTAAAATCTACTGTCCCTTTTCCCCCGTCATTGATTATCATTTGTTTTATAATTAAATCTTCGTACCTAGCACCATATGAAGCATAGGTTTTATTATCAAGATATCTTGGGGATTTAATCCTCGAATCTATCACAGCAATGGCGCTTAAATCTTTCTGTAAAATTGCAGCTATAGCAATCAGATCAAAAGGCTTATCTTTTGTTCTATAGCTTATTACGCTTTCAAAAGGACATAAAGCAAAGTCAGATTCACCAAGTTCCACTTTTTTTGCTGAAGTTACTCTGTAATTATCAGCCGAAGGATCTAAAATATTGACACTTATTTCTAAATCTTTGTAGAACCCTAACTCTTTTGCAACAAAAAAACCAATGTGATTGACATTCGGAGTCCAATCAAGGTATAAATTCACTTCATCTTTCATAAATTATATAAATAAAATAAAAATAATAACCCATCTCTAACAAACAAAAGACCCATCAAATGCGGGGATTAGTTAGAAAAGATTAACTATCATGGGACTTCAATACCATTTCTTTTTTCAAGGATACGATACCAATCTTCTTTTAAATATTCTACTTTTAAAGAACTTATACATTTTTTAATCCTGGAAATTTGTGTAGATCCAATCACGGGAAATATTTTTGAAGGATGTTTAAGTAGCCACGCAAGGAGTATAGCTTCAGGATCACATCCGTATTTTTTTGATTGAATGTACAGTTCCTTAATGACATTTTTATATTGAATTTCAGATAAATTTTTGTTTAACACATTGTTCAAAACTGCGAGGGGGCTCCACGCTTGAGGAGATATGTTGTGCTGTAGGCAGAGATCTAAAATTCCATTTGTATATGATTCTAAATTTTTCAGATTAATTTCAATTTGGCAAACATTTAGAGACTCATTTAAATATTTTTCAAGCATCAAAATTTGAGAAACTGAAAAATTACTTACTCCAAAATATCTTACTTTACCAGATTCTTTAAGACTATCAAATGCTCTTGATATTTCTTCTGGATCTAGTAAATAATCTGGTCTGTGTAGCAACAAAAAATCCAGGTAGTCAGTTCTTAAACGTGACAATGATCCTTCAACGCTTTTTACTATATGATCAAATGATAAATCATAATACTTTGTATCTCTATTTTGATTTTTTAAAACTATACCACATTTACCTGTTAAGATTATTTTATCTCTAAATGATGAATTATTCTTAAGACTTTTTGAAAATATAGACTCACATTCTCCAGTTCCGTAAATATCAGCAAGATCAAAATGGTTTACTCCGGAATTATAAACCTCTTTAATTAACCTATCAGCATTAACTTTTTCATGGGATGAATTTCTATCATTTAACCTCATACAACCATAAATGATACGAGATGAGTAAACTTTACTTTTACCTAATTTTAATTGATCCATTTTTTAATATATGTAAATAAGATTTAAAGTTGAATATTTTTTTGTACCGAAATAAGATTATGATACTAAATAATGTTCTAATCAATATTAAACCAAAGGATATGATCAATCATAATTTCATTAGTATACATGCATTGGTCGCATAGGTAAGCAATAAGGAGGAAAGTCCAAAGATTATTGTTGCACTAAAAATCATGGTTGTTAGGTAAGAGAGTGCTTCAATTCAAGTATACCATGGGATGATTTGTTTTAAATTCATTTTTATCTTTTAAATAGGTTGTTTTAAACAAATTATCTACCCATCATCCCACAAACAAAAAACTCCACGAAATTGAAACTTAATTTTTATATAAAATAAATTATGCTGGCTTGGAAGTTTTGCCACTTATTAATTTCGCAAATTTTCCTTGATATTTTCCGTGTATTGGACCTGAATTTTTCCAACTCCAACCTCCAAAACCAGTTTTATTGTAATCATCAAATGCTTCTTTTATCTCTGCTCTGGTATTCATTACAAATGGTCCGTGTTGATAAACCGGCTCATTGATAGGTTTTCCTTGAAGTAAAAGTATTTTAGCGCTATCGCTCTCATTACTTAATATGCAATCTCTTTCTGGATTTAATTCAATCATACAATTACTAAATAAATTTCTACGATTTAAACTGACTTTATTGTCCTTAGGGATATAAATACTTCTATTTACTCCAGCAATAGATTTAGGTAATCTAAAATCCCCATCTTCTTTTAATCTGAGAATCCATACACCCACTTGGTTATTTTCATCTTGTGCCCAAGAATTTAGGGGAGGTGGAGGTGCAATGTTGTCATTATATTTTCCGCAAATCACCTCAACAACCGCTTCAATACCTTTACTATCCATTACGGAAATTTTTGGTATATCATCATTCCAGAATATTTCAAAATTAGGATTTGATCTTTTGTTATAAGATGGGAGATTTATCCATATTTGGAAAAAATCAATTTTGTTTTGATTTTTTTGATCAAATAAAGGAAACATTTCAGAATGGTTAATACCATCTCCTGCAGTCAGCCATTGAGCATCACCATCACCGTACCGTGCACGTGCCCCTAGTGAATCAGAATGATCAATTATTCCTTTTTCGACAATTGTTAGGGTTTCAAATCCTCTATGAGGATGTTTGGGAAAGCCTGGGATTGTTTCACCATGATACATGTTCCATCCATCTTTGTTTGAAAAGTCATTGCCAAGGGTTCTACCAATAAGAGATGCGTTCGGTGAAAATTTTTTTGTTGCTGCTGGATATATATCATTATGATGAACACAAAATAAAAATGGATCAATCGTGGGCCAAGGTCCACTTTCAGGTAGCCTTGTTACTTTGTTTATTAGACCTTTTTGAATAGTTATATCCTTTTTAGGCATAAAATTTGAAAGAAGTTTTTCAATAGGTAAAAATAAAATTCCAGATAATAATTTTAAAATTTTTCTTCTTTTAAATTTTTTTAACACTGTATAAGATAAGCAAAAAAATTACAAAAATCGAAAATGTTTATTTAAAATACAGATAAAATTCAGCTAAGATTTATGGAATCGCTTTTTGGCCTCCCACAAACAAAAAACCCATCTATAAAGGGCAAAAAGTATTACACACTAGGATTACACCCGTGCTTCATTTAAATTCTAATTATATACCGCATCTCTCAATAAATAAGGCTATTATTTGTGCTTCTTTTATTACGTAATAGGATAGTGCTATGTTCGGATTTAGTATATTTTAATTTATTACTCTTAGGTCTGAAATAATAATTATTGGAAAATTATGATTTTTAAAATTAATTACATGCCTTGATGTTCTCGGAGGAAAGATATTTTTGTTCTTAGCAGAGTCTATAATTTCTTTTTTTGATAAATTATTCTCTTCATTAGTCAAAATTAAATCAGAATTATAGTCTATCAATGAAACAGGAATTAGATCGATGTTCAGTAATTTTAAGGCATGGAATCTGTGGTGACCATCAATAATCACATTGGTTTTATTACATATTAAAATACTAGGCAGAATAATATCATGATGGATATTGCCAATGTAGTTATTCAGTTGATTTATTCCTCTGTTACTTACTTTTTCATGAGGCATTAATTCATTATGCAATAAACTCTTTTTTTCTAAAACAAGCTTGTTCCTAATTTGATCAACAACCATAAATAATCCCTAATGAATACTATTCTGAGGTATTCAGGTTATACTAAATACCTCAGAATAAATTATCGATATAAACTATACTGCGGGAAGTCCCGAAAGGGCCATCGCTATTTCGTTATCGGAATATTCGTGATCAAAAAGTTTGTTGTCAAAATAATCAATATAGGCTTGCATGTCAAAATAACCATGACCGCATAGATTGAATAAGATAGTTTTTTTCTCACCCTTTAACTTGCAATCAAGTGCAGATTCTATGGCCCCTTTGACAGCATGATTTGCCTCTGGAGCTGGTATAATACCTTCAGCTCTCGCAAATAATAAACCTGCTTTAAAAATATCAGTCTGATTGTATGCCTCAGGTATGATGAACCCTTCATTAACTAAATGACTTACTAATGGAGCCATTCCATGGTATCTTAATCCACCAGCATGAAAACCCGATGGAACAAACTGAGAGCCTAGAGTATGCATTTTTGTTAAAGGTGTCATCTGTCCAGTATCGCCAAAATCGTATGCGTACTTACCTTTTGTTAGAGAAGGACAGGCTGAAGGTTCGATAGCTTTTAGTATTAATTTATCATTATTAATTATTGAATCTCCTAAAAATGGAAGTGCGATTCCGCTAAAGTTGCTTCCACCGCCTGTGCATCCTGCTATGATATCTAATCTACACATATCCAGATATACTAATCATGCCAAAAAAAAATCTCACGAATGTGTGTGCTTTCTACATAAGCACACCACCCCCTGCGCTTTGGGTTAAGGGTTTGGTATTACTTCCCAGAGTTGCTTAAGACTGAATTTCTTATTTTAAATAATTTTTATTTTATTATACAAGCAAAAAAGATACGAAAGCTTAGTTGTATAGCAATAATAACATTGCTTAAATAATAATTTAAGATATTCAGTATGATTGATTTAAATACATATTTAAAATCTTAATTTATTCAATGAAGACTTAAAACATAAAATCAATAACGAAAGGATTAGAGCGCGAGTTACAATTGGGCTATTTATTGTTTTGCTAACTGATTATTTGTAATTTGAGTTTAGATGTGAAAGTCGTCTTACTCTATGATAAATATTCTGAGCTATATTTATTTATTTTTTGAAAAAATTAGGATTTCATATATTATTAAATTGATAAAAAATTAAGTTATACAGACTTTAAGTAATAATTTTTGAAACTCTTATTTTTTATACTACCAAAATAAGTTTCTATGCTATTTAACTCTTTAGAATTTTTAATTTTTTTACCAATAGTTTTCTTTTTTTATTGGATTGTATTATCCAAAAATCTAAAAATCCAAAATAGTTTTATTTTATTATCAAGCTATATATTTTATGGTTGGTGGGATTGGAGATATCTTTCTTTGATTGTCATGTCGACAATTATAGATTATTTTATGGGATTGAGGATTTACAATTCTGTTGAAAATAAAACTAAAAAATTCTATTTATGGATTAGCATCTTTTTCAATCTTAGTGTCTTAGGTTTTTTTAAATATTTCAACTTTTTTATCAATTCATGGATTGATTTATTAAGATTGATTGGTTTTGAAAAACAAGATACAACATTATTCAAAATAATTGTTCCTGTAGGAATTTCATTTTACACTTTTCAAACAATGTCCTACACTTTAGATATATATTATAAAAAGCTCAAGCCAAATAAAGATTTTATATCATTCGCAACATTTGTGAGCTTTTTTCCACAGTTAGTTGCTGGACCAATAGAGAGAGCTAAAAATCTTTTACCTCAAATAAATACAGCTAGGTCTTTTAGTTATATGCAAGGCATAGAGGGACTAAGATTAATACTTTGGGGGTTATTTAAAAAAGTAGTTGTTGCTGATACTCTTTCAATACATGTTAATATGATTTTTGAAGATTATAATGCATATAATGGCGGCGTATTATTTGTAGGATTAATATATTTTTCATTCCAAATCTATTGCGACTTTAGTGGGTACTCTGACATAGCTATTGGCACAGCTAAGTTGTTAGGACTAGAATTAATGTCTAATTTTAAGTTTCCTTATTTTGCAAAAAGTCTACCCCAATTTTGGAAAAGGTGGCATATATCTTTGTCAACGTGGTTTAGAGATTATTTATACATACCGCTTGGAGGTTCAAAAAATGGAAAAATAATTACAATCAAAAATTTGTTTATTGTCTTTTTAGTTAGTGGAATGTGGCATGGAGCAAGTTGGACATTTGTAATTTGGGGAATAGTTCATGTAATGTTTTACATACCATCCATAATAATACCTGGTAACCACGTTTATAAAAAAGATCTGAATAACAAAGAAAGTTTTTTAAAATTATTAAACAGAATATTCCAGATTGGGACAACATATTTCTTCACCACACTCTCATGGGTATTTTTTAGAAGCGAAAATATTAATGATGCATTAGGATACTTGATAAATACTTTTAAAAATTTTGATTTCCCAAATTCTAATAGAGGAGGGATTCCATTTATATTGCTACTAATTTTCATTGAAAAATTCATTCATAAAACTGAGCGTGATCTTTTTAGCATAAAATGGATACGTTCAAAAAAAATTAAGCAAATCTTAAGGATACTTATCTATTATGGTATGGTTTCATCCATCATTCACTTTAGTAAGTTTGAAAAACCATTTATTTATTTTCAATTCTAATGAAAAAATTTACAGGTAGGGTTTTAATTTTTCTTTCACCATTTATTTTTACAATGGGAATAATAATTCTAATTCTTTTTCAAACTGGAGAATTTTTCACCCCACTAGATAAATTAATTTTAAGTAATGAGGACTATATTATAGGCCACCATCATCATAAAAACTATTCTCCAATTGTGTGGAAAGAATTAACACTTAATGAAAAAAAACACATTTGGGTGTTAGGAACTTCAAGAGTAATGGCTTTTAGAAAGGAAATGTTTGAAACATCATTTTATAATGCCAGCGGTTTAAAATTAAAGACGATATCGGATTATTTATATTTTTTAAAAAATATTCCAAAGGATAAGTTACCTACTATTTTAATACTTGGGTTAGATCAAATTATGTTTCAATTCTCAAAAAATAACCCAAGAGAAGCTGACTTTTGGTCTCATCTTCAATTTTTTCCAGACACTGACTATCTTAGATCATTCCTATACAAGATTATTTTTGAATACGATCTATCTATTATTTTTGATTATGTATTTAAAAATGATACCAAAAATAAAATTGGACTCGCAGCAGTTTTAGAAAATACAGGATTTCAAAAAGATGGAAGTTGGAATTTTAAAAGAGAAGTAAAGAAGTCGTTAATGTTTGAAGACGACATGCAAAAATTTTCAAAGGATCTAAGTAGAGTAAGAAATGGAGGTTATTGGTTTGGATCATCTAATGATGTTAACATAGAATCAGTTTATGAATTGAAAGATTTGGTTAATTACTGTGATGAAAAAAATATTTACGTAGTTGCAATTATCAATCCTTTACCTAAGATTATTAATTTAGAAATAAGAAAAAATGGTAAACAAAAATATATTGATAAAATTTTACCTGAAGTTCGTAAAAGAATTAATAGTAGTAATTTCGAGATTTGGGATTTAAATCAATTAACAAATTACAATATGAGTAACGACGAATTCATTGATGGAGTACATGGAGTAGAAGTCTCAACTGTAAAGTCCTTACTATGCATTTTGAATCAAAACTCTAAATTAAGTGATTTTGTTAGTAAAGAAAATCTGACTCGCGACATAGATAATAGAAAAAATAATTATTTCATATACTAGCAAGTGTATTAGGTATTATAAATCCGATGTATCTTTAAAGTATTCTTTAAATCAATCCTATATAATTCTGCATCTGCTAAGCATAGTTATCGTCTTTAAAAGACTTCATATCCCACCGGTTTATACTTTGGACATCAGCTCTTTACCATTCTTATTTATATGAGGAAAATAGTTCACATTATTAGCAATATGTCTTCCTATATTATTTGCTTTTCCCATTCGTAAATTTATTTCTAATAAAATATCTTTAACGGAGGTTATAATGATGAAACATATAATTTTTTTCTTACCTTTTTTTACTTTTTTGCATGGGCAGTCAAATACTGGGTATGATTTGCTAAGTGATTTGAAAAATAATAATAAAAATGCAACTTATACCTATTGGATTGGTACGGTAAATGGAAATATTCAGGGCTATGAATATGGTATTTGGTTTGCGCTTGATTATTTGATAAAAAATAAATTTATTACTTTGCAAGAAAAAAAGATATTTGAAAAACAATTTCAATTAGTTTTACCAGATGATTTTAATGAAGAGGATATTTTCAAAGTCGTTTGGAAATACATCGATAAAAATTCTAATTACAGACATATGGAATTACCTGAGTTAACCCATATTGCAATAAAAAATAAATTAAAAAAGACGTATGATAAATAAACAAGAAGTTTTTACACTAATATACCAATCATCACACAAATAAAAAAAACCATCTATAAAACGCAAAAAGTATTGCACCTGTGCTTTATTTAAAGGTTATTTATTGATCACATCCTCGTAATTATTTAGTTTAAAAATGAACCACAACTCCCACACATATCACTATGAAAATGTGGTTATTATTTGGGCTTCTTTTATCACACAAGTTCAACAAAGAAGCCAGAAGGCTTGGTCTCTCTGATATTAGGTTCCACGACCTTAGGATAACCTTTGGATATAATCTAATTAGACAAAGCAGACCTATCTATAAAGTAAGCAAACTACTGGGTCATCCATCTGTGAATACAACAGAGCATCATTGCGATTTTTTACTTGCTACTGAGATTGATGACTGAAGCTATAGAATAATAGGGGAGTGTAGTGCTCTCCCTTAAATAAAAAATCCCTTCATAGTAGCTCACCTAAACTTGCATAAAGCTCCGAAAGTTTTTCCACCTATTATTTATCAATTTTAAAATCCTTAAACAGCATACTTGATTGGATACCTTGATTGTTTTGGTATTTTCCACTTGAATAGTTTTCGTAATCCCCTTCTAATGTATGGTAATAGACCTGGCATATTTCTACATTTGGATATATTTTAATTGGCTGTATACAAAAAATTTCAAGTGTCCAAAATCCTTTAAAACCAACATCTCCAAACCCTGCTGTAACGTGTACAAAAAGACCAAGCCTTCCAATTGAAGACCTGCCCTCAAGCATAGGAACTAAATTTTTTGTTTCGGTATATTCTATTGTTCTACCCAAATATAAACGATTTGACTCTAAAACTAGTCCTTCAGGAGGAATTGTTAATTTTTCAACTTGATTATTTTTTTTCATATCTAATGGTGATTCTTTGTATGTAATCAATTTATTATGCAAAGATAAATTATAACTATTCGGGTTTATTTTTTTTTTATCAAAGGGTTTAATTATAATATCATCACCAACTCTTGACTCTATTTCTTTTCCAGACAAAATCATTTTACATAGCCTATAATAATTTTTATTAAATAAACTTTACTACAATGGAGCTTATTTTAGAGCTTATATTTTAATTTTCAATTTAATTAAATTTAAAAACTATTTGATAGAATTTTTTTCAAAATACACACATGTGAAATGGATTATTAAAAAACTCCACGAATGTGTGGCTGATGAATAATAATGACTTTAAATTGTATTATAAAGGATTATAATCCCCTCCAGTAATATTGTAGAAAGGTACTGTGCCAGTAAATTCTAAATTATGTTTTAAAATTCCACAGTCTTTACAGAAATCATAAGAAGAATATCCAAAAGCCCCAGTACCTTTTGTAAATCGTGTGTGTTGACTTTTATTCTTTATCTCTATCATTCTACCTATACCTATTCCACCAAAAAATGACCAAACTTCAAAATCAGTGAAACAAATACTTTCCATTCTCCTCGTTGCATTCTATACTTTCTTAATATTATCGTTACTTCATAGAGCAGGGTACCAGAGTAACGGACGTGATCAAAAGTAATTTGTGTAAACAAAAAAATTAGTTTTAGAGGGCACTCCCAATTTACTTTAGGACTTATGTATGGAGATGAGCGACTGGAGTTTATATGAAAAAAGATGTGAGATGATTATTCAGTTTTGATAGTCCATCCAACATTACCCACAATTAATTTCTCACTAAACTTCTACAGAAATGACAAACTAAAACTAAATGCGAAAGCAGGAATACTTCAAAAAGCAAAAGATAGAGTATCAGCATTTGGATTCGCTACAAAATACTATCCTACAGCTCCACCAATAAACATTGGAATGATACTAAAACTTCGTTTTAAGTACCTGAAGGAACGAATAGAATCAAAGAGAATTTGTTATAATTAATTAATTGGCTTATGCCAGATCGGTATACCTTTTTTTCCTTAACTACTTTTGTTTTAAAGTTTGTATTTTTTAAAAAATATCTAGTCCCGTTTAAATTAAAAGTACTGTGGGGATTGAACGATGACTCTGCTTTTTTAAAAGTAATAGATTGTCCATCAGTATTAACGAATTTTAGACTTTGCCCCAAAACTAACCCAATAATTAGCAAAAATTTAAGGTGTTTAATCAGTGATTCTTTTTTAAATAAGTAAATCAACTATTAACGCTCTGATTCAAAATCCGATTATTAATGAAAATAAAAGTATTATCAAATCTTTCTTTTTTTTATTGTCCATTCTTTTTCTTTTTTATATAAACAAGCCAATAAAGGTTGAATAGCATTCCGCACATACCAACTACTTGAATAGGTAATAGTAAGCTATCCAAATCAAAATAATAAACTAAAGTCATTGTTATCAATGCTATAGGAGCAATTAATCCAGTGTCTAAAACATATTTTAAAATATTATTCATAAAAAGATGTAATAGCCATCCCTAAAACAAGAAACCCGATAAATATGAGAATGGATTTGTACTAAATATTTTTTAAAAACAATCAAAGTAAGAAGCCCGATACCTAATAATTATGAATAAATTTCCTTAATAAGTGCTCGGGTGACTGTAAATAGAAATAAACCTACAAATATTAACGCAAAAGGTATACCTATAAAATTAAAAGAAAATTCCCATCTATAATCAGGCTCGCTATTAAATGATTTATATAACTCATAAAGTAACCAAATAAAAACTATTAAAAAATTGAAAAACAAGAACCATAGTCCAATCTTTGTTGCTCTTTTTTCAGATTCAATATAACTCCTATCCATAGATTGCGAGAGCTAAAGGCTTAGGGTGGTTAATGCAGTAAAGTATATTTTCACTTAAATAATAAAATTTATTTTTTCTAAAATAAAATTAAACAAAACTAAACAATTTTAGACAAATAATAAACCCCTGAATTAAATTATTTTAATGTGAGAAGGTTATTTACAAGATATAATACTGCCTTTCTACCTAACAAGGAGGTGTAGGGGGCATTTGTTGTCCTTTTGTCCCTTCAAGTCTTAAAAGCAAAGAAGGACAATATACTGGACGTATTAGATTAAACAATTATTGTTTTCTTTGGTTTAAAATAATTGAATTTAGTTTTGCGTTAATTTTATTTTCCTTATTAATTTTTTTTAAGTATTTCAAGAGCATTCAGTTCTTACTTTCGTTTTTCAAAATTAAGTGGATGACCTTCCCAAGTAGTATGATTTTTTATAAAATTTTCTTGTTGCCATAATGCATCATCACTGGTTAAAGCACAACTCCAAAAAGCTAAAAAGATAAATATTAATAATGTGAGGTATTTTTTCATTTTAATCATACTTATATATAAATAATAAAAAAATGAAAGCTGAAACAATGTAGAGGTAAACATTTAAATCATTAAGAACCATAGGAATTAATTACTCATCGGAAGGAATATAAAATATATTAAGAAGCACCATAAATATCAAACCTAACATTCCATAAGTACCCCATTCTTTTTTTTGTTCGTTATGGGATTTCTTTAGTTTGCCTATAATTTTTAAAAGAAATGTTTTCATATGTATCATGGAGTGTAAAAGTTTAGATTAAATATAAATTAAAAAAAATTATATAAAATTTATTATATGACATAGTTATCTTTTAGTTTTATATAATATAAAATTGTCAGGCAACCATGATCCCACAAACAAAAAAACCTCACGAATGTGGGGCTTTTTATTGTGAAAAGGTTAAAATTATTTTGTTATATAAACTACTCCTAAAATTGTAAATCCTATCAATAACCCCATAAATGTTTGTTTTAGAAAAGATAAATCTTTTGTGTTTTTGTAATGAGCATAAACCCCATAAAAATAAAATGGTATGCCAATAGAAATTGGGAAGAGCCGTAACTGTTTCCAATCTAATGGAATAATTTCGAACTTTGTTAATAAGTTAATAAATAGAGCAATTAGGATAAAAATGATTCCAGCTTTGTAATAAATATTCTGATTTACTTGAAAGTCAAATTTTATTTTTTCCCCATACTTTAAATTACAAAAAATAGTATTACTATGTGTTTAGGCTTATATTATTCATCACCCGATAAACAAAAAATTCATCTACAAAGGGCAAAAGTATTACAAACAAGTATTACACCCGTACTTTATTTAGAAGCTATCTATATACTAAATCCTCCGTGCATATATCCATAAAAATTAGATTAGTGTTTGGGGCTATTTTAAAACTAACGGATTTTGTAGGACTTTGTTTTGGTTTATAATGAGGGATGTGTAGGTGTAAAAATAAAGTATTAATTAATTGATTTAGATAAATCTTTCATTCCAATTCTTATACCTTCTTGATTTGGATCATCTACAAAATTTCAATCGCATCTTTTCCTACAGTAGCTTATTATTTCTTTTGGGAATCTTTCTTCATATTTTCTTAAATCCTTTAGTAGAGCAATACGAATCCCTGTTTAATCATATTTTCGTCCATTTAAGAACTTTCCAATGAACGTATTCCTGACAAAAATGTGATAACTTCCAAAACAAATGATGGTAACTAAAATGGAGGAAATAATAAATTTTAAAAATACATTTATTGCGACTCCATGAAATAGACCAGGAGCAAAGTGAGTTGCCGGTAGATGGATAATATAGACCCAGTAAGAAGCATCACTGATATATCTCATTTTCTTTGACTGTTTCCTAAAAAACCTTATGCAGATAGCCATCGCCAGCATTATATACATCGGAACACCAAAATTCCATAGGAATAAATAAAGTAAATTATATGGGCTTTCCCCAAGAGGTTCTTTCATACCAGCTGAAGTTAAATTGGTGATATTGCCTTCGCAGTCCGTACACTCTTTCCAGCATATGGTATCCAGTATAATATCCTCCTTAAAGACTTGAATTGTGTATTCTTTAAACTCTGGTAAAGGTTTGCAATCCAGCCCCTCTTTCCCAGGAGAAATCCATTCTTCGTAATCATTATCTTTATCCCTATTAGCACCGTCCCATCCATTTATAGAAAATATGAATTTATGGTCACCGTTGTACATCTGTAATTTTTTTGTATAGATACCTTCCCCAATATCTTCCATAATCGCTTTATCACATTCCCCGCACCATTCACTAAAATTGCCATTTACAAATACCCCTCGAAGTTCATTACCATCTTCGTAAAATTTTTCAAAATCAAACGTTGACATATCAACAGTTAGTGTAACATCATTTGTCTCACCTAATCCGTATTGGATTTGCGGATAAATACTATAAGGAAATAAACTGAAAACCCCATAAGTGAGCCCCCATATTGAGATAGTATACACTAGCAAGATACTTAGTTGTTTTTTTAAACCGACTTGGCTTATGAGGTTTTTGTAGTGATACATATGCCAACCTAGAAAGTAGAAAAATCCAAAGGCAACAAAAGTTTTAATACCATTCAAATCTGTGAACCAGTACCAGGACCAAAAGGGTGCTCCAAACTGTGCATCAGCTCTTTTCAAAAGCATCATAACTAAACCATAGCTTAAGGAAAAAAGAAGTGTACCAATCCAGGGTTTTAAAAATAGCTTTGACGTTATTTTTCTAAGAACATTTGAAAAAAAGATTCCATCATCGATGGCGTGGAATCTAGAATACTTAGAAACTAGTGATTTTAAAAGATAGGCTAACAGTGACATGAAGAAAAGATAATTCAAAAACCATAAATGAGCCGTGTCAAAAGGAAGAAGTTCCCAACGGTCAGGTAATTCAAAAATGCTAAAACCTCGTAATAAAGACTCCCAGATAGAAAATCCTTCATTTCTTTGAAATGAAAAATTCCTGAAATAGGTAATCAATAGTTTTATAGGGGCTATCATTACAAGCAGTGGAAGTAGAATTCTTTTGACTCTGTTGGTCATCATTCTTTTTGCACCTTTCTTATGATAAAGAAGAGATCCAAAAAATCCTGCTATCATAAAAAATCCATGCATCCTAAAATAATGTAATGCGCCAAATACAAAATCAAAAAAGGGACTAGTAGAACTTTGATCTTTTACCCACCCCTCGCTACCATCACCAAAGGTTACATAGGCTAATGAAAGGTGAAAGTAAACACCTAGGAGCATTAGAATTGCACGCATAGCATCAAGAGAGTGTATTCTTTGAGATTCCATGATATATTAACTCAAGAGTGATTATTTAAGGAGGTTTTAAAGATAATCTTTTTCATAATTATAAAAACTTGAATCATGATTCTTTTCTAACATCCCTTGTGTAAAAGGTCTCAAAAATAATTCCGGCTACGTATCCATACTGTACGCAGAGAACTAATCGTATGAGTGCTGGCCCCATATTCGCCAGCTCTTTGTTATCCTCACTATACATTCCACCTCCAATGAGTACTGCGTTTAGCATGAACAATATCCAACCTGAGAGGACCATGTCCTTTCTTAACATTTTTCCCAATTCATTATCCTTTAGCGCATGTTTTTTCATGTAGGTCATAGATAGACCGATTACCAAGACAGAGAAGGTTGTTGGCCAATGAAGAAAACTTCCAAATCCTCCGGCTGCACCATCGACAAATAATGCATGGTAGATTGCTCCGTTCAACGAAATGGTCATTACCACATATCCAATCATCCTATCGGTGGTTATATAAAGTGATGTACCTCTTAAAATTTTAATTTGCATGGATTATTCCTCTTCCTCTGATGTTCTTGATAATACTGGTGCACTGCCTTTAGTAAAGAGGGCTTCAACCATGGCACCTCCAACATATCCATAACAAACTGGGACAACAGCAGGGGAACCAAAATGAACAATTTTTTGAAAAGATGTAAACATCCATGCTTCGTCACTAAAACCTGCAAACAACAGGACAAGCCCTATCATAAATCCGATCCAACCAGCAAGAATAAATTCTCTTTTTAAGTATTTACCTAATTGATTATCTTGATAAGTATGCTTTCTCATCAATATGATACCTGTACCCCCTCCAAAAACTACAAGAAAGGATGGCCAGCTTAAGAATAGGCTATATTTACCTGGTAAACCTTCAAAAAAAAGTGCATAGGTTATGGTCCCTAATAATGAGAGATAAACTAATAGAGACCCTATTATTTTATTATCCATTCTATTTTTCCTTTTTTATTTTTTTCCAGTAAGGATAGAGAGTGCTTAATCTTCATACAAAATTTCCATTACCCAAAATCCAGGTAAGTGAAGGACCTCTAATACATAAAAAATAGGCAACACTATTTTAGGTACTCTTTCTAAATGTTTTTTCAAAGTTGGTTATAAAAGTACAGCTGGACTAATGTAGTAAAGTATATTTTCAATCAAATCTGACAATTTATCTTTCATAAAATAAAATTCAACAAAATTAAACATTTATAAACAAAAATTAAACAGTTGAATTAAATTATTTTTATCCGAGATTGTTATCTACCATATATAATACTACACCTTCTAATTTTAGAAAGTGGTATAAGGGTGCATTTGTTGTCCGTTTGTCTCTCAAGTGTTAAAAGGACAGAAGGACATTATATAGGAAGTATCATCTTAAACTCACTTGCAGACTTACATAAGTATATATAAAAATCCTCATAGCCCACAAGAGTGCTTAAGAGAACATAACTATGATTGCACAAACTGAAATAACAACTAATAATTCCATTTTAAACTTCGCTTTTCAAATTTTACTACTTATTCATATAAATAGAAGTGATTCAAAACACATTGAAAAAATTGTTGTACAATGTGTGTGCCTCTTACATACGCACCCCACCCCCCTTCATTTTTGGGTTGAGAGTTAGGAATTACGTTGAGTTAATGGATTTTGTTTTGATTCGTTCTTTGCGGGATAGAGATGTACATATGTACTTTTAATCCCATACGCTCATAGGGGAGTGTCCCACAGATTTGTGTCCCCATTTTAATATATAATGGATAGATATGAATAGACTTGACACAAAAAACCCCCGCGGTTAAGCGAGGGTTTTATTGAGTGAGGTTTGGTATTACTTCTTAGAGCGGGACTGACGAAACTCGAACTCGCGACTCTCCTTGATAAAATAAGGGATAATCTCTTCAATCTGTTTGTCAGATTCACTTACTAGACTGGTGCTAAAGCGGTGAAATACGCTCTATATCGATGGAAAACATATTCCCTAATCACATAAAAGTGGTAAGAGATTAATCAAGCTGAATAACCAAGCTCAGGAGATATTAAGGGGACTTGATGAACTCTGGGTCTATAGCAAAGACTTAATAACACACAAGTTCAAAAAAGAAGCTAGAAGGCTTGGTATCCCTGATATTAGTTTCCACGACCTTGGGAGAACCTTTGGTTATAATCTAATCAAACAAGGCAGACCCATCTATGAAGTGAGCAAGTTACTTGGGCATTCATCTGTTATCACAATGGAGCGTCATTATGCTCCTTTACTTGCTACAGAGATAGATGACTTTGTGCTCTAGGTTAATATGGGGAGTGTAATGCACCCCTTAAAACAAAAAACCTCACTAATGTGTGTAAGGAAACTTGTCCTTTAAAGTATTAAAAGGACAGAATGACATTATACTATACGTATCAGCTTAACCTACAATAAACACACTCTCATAGCGAATTGACTTTGTTTGGACTTTATATAGATAGGGATGTATTTGTAAAAAATATGAGGTGTTTATTATTTAAGGATTATCATTGCAATTATTAATTAGCTCGTAAAAATCTCTTTTCTTTTATTATAATAAATGAAATTAAGAACTAGATAAGGAATGATGTATAATACATCAATAGGAATTCCAAAAAATAAATAACTGGCAATCCCTAATATTATATTTGATACGATGAAAAATTTTAGGCTTAAATGGCTTTTTATATGAAATAGGTATGTAAGCAGCAAACTGTGTAAAATATTAATTGGTATCAAATAATTAACTATTGCATCAATGTAGTTTGTATCAAAAGGTATGTCGTTAACAATTATACCATCTATCATTATACCCGACATAAAATATGTTAAAGTATAAAACACCAAACTTGAGGGCCACAGTATATATGTTTGAAACCTATACCATTTCATCAATTTTTCTCCCAAGCCAACCCAATAAATAGTAATAATGTAGGGTGTTTAGATATTAACGATAGACCAACCTTCATCATTTAAAAATAACTCTTCACTATATTGTGGTATAAATGATAAAAATATACCAAGGAAAACAGCAAGAATTGTTCCCAAATAAAGAGATAAAGTGTCAGCTTCTGGATTTACCAAAAAATAAAATCCCAGACCACCTCCAATTAAGGTTGGAATAATGTTAAATTGTTGTTCTAAGTACCTGAAGGAACGAATAGAGTCAAAAGGAATTTCTACGTATTTGTTATAATTAATCATCTGGCCTATGCTGGTGCGATATACCTTTTTTGCCTTGACTACTTTTGTTTTAAAATTTACATCCTTTAAAAAATATTTAGTCCCATTTAAATATAGTAAATCACTATTTAGTATGGTAACAGATTGACTATCGGTATTAACAAATTTTAGATTTTGCCCCCAAGCTAATCCAATGAATAGCAGTAATGGTAAATGTTTAATCATATCTTATTATCAATTATATTTAAAAATTAATTAATAATAGTTAAATAATGCTTAAATAGTAAATATTTAAAGTTTTAATCTAACCATCATCCCACAAACAAAAAACACATATATAAAGGGTAAAAAGTATTACACAGTAGTATTACACCCGTGCTTTATTTATAGGCTATTTATAGACCAAAGCCCCTATACACAACACTCTAAGAATGAGGATAATATTTGGTTCGGTTTTGTTCCAATAAAAGGCGCATCTTTGGGAAGATAAAATGACTAAGGAAGTATTATAAGTCCGAAATTAATCAGTATGATAAGTAAAATTTATAATTGGGATAGGAATAACTGATTCATCAAGCATGCTAAGTGTCATTAGGCCACCTAAATCAACTGCAAATTTTCTGCCAATAAATCTTAACGATAGCGCAAACAGTTGATCATTAAGATCTCCTTCAGGAAAAATCCATGATTCTCCGACAAAAGCAATAGAATTTGAAAATCTAAAGTTACCAGATAAATTATAAATTGGTTTTTCTTGGAATTCCCAATCAGCTCCCGTTGTGGAATAACCAAAACCTATTGAAGTTGATAAATGATTGAATTTATCACCCAGTGTCATAGTACCAAATGCTATGCCATATCCAAAACTGTCTTTTTCAAATTCTGGAAGTCTAACATACATTAGACCGCTGGCGAAAGAGGCTTTAAAAAACTTTTTTGACTTATACTCTGGAAAGGAAAATTTTCCCGAAAGTACAATAGGAACATCATCAAATGACATCCCGGGTACAACAAAAGCACCTAGCTGTAATGAAAAATTATTACTGAATCCTCTGTTATAAGATGGAAAGAAAACGCAAAAGTCTCTACAGTAAGATTTCTTATTCTCAATTGGAAAAGCCGACGGAGCAAATATGTAAAGACTTTTGTTTGGATCTGCACGAAATATTCTACCATCTTTATCTTTTATTTCTAAGGTATTCGATCTTAAAACTGAAGATTTGGGTATCGTTATTTTTAATCCGTCTTTTGTCTCTAGTGTAAACCCATTACCATCACTATCAATTATATACCCTAAAAGTATATTCCCATCTTTAGTTTCAATTTCAACCATTTCATTTGATTTATTTATGAGATCTTCATGGGAAAAGATTAGTGAAGAAAAAATAAAAATAATTATATAGGTAAATATTTTCATATTAGAATCTAATCATCATCCCACAAACAAAAAACCCCACGAACGTGGGGTTTGATGTGTAAAGATAATTCTATTTTAGCAATATCATTTTCTTGGTCCGTCTGAAATCTCCTGCTTCAATGCTGTAGAGATAAACTCCTGCAGAAACTGGCTGACCTTGAGCGTTGGTAGCGTTCCAGTGAATGGATTTATAACCAGAGTTTTGGACTTCATTTACTAACTGTTTAATCACATTCCCAAGCATATCATAAATAGTAATATTTACCAATCCACCTTCTGATAATTCATATCGCAATGTAGTGAAAGGATTAAACGGGTTTGGATATGAACTGTATAGCTTATAAGTATATGAAATCAAATCATCTGAAACCGATACATTTTCACAATTACTTGTATATTGCTCTCCCAAATAATCTTCAATGCATGAAGGGTATGGTGGGCAAAATTGATTATATTCCAAAGCAATTGATTCAAATTCATTTAGTTCTAATTCACATATACTTTCAGGAATGAATCCATTAAGTTGGTTTTCATCCAGACCTAACAATTCCAAGTTTGTCATACTTCCAATATTTGTAGAAATCATTCCCGTAAGTTGATTAGAGGATAAATCAAGTTCAACTAAATTATTTAAATCCCAAATTCCTAATGGTACATCACCTTCCAAATAGTTATTCCACAGATGAAGATTTGTGAGGTTAATCAAGTTCCCAATTTCGCTTGGTATGATACCTTCTAAATTGTTATTGTGGAGTTCAAGGGAATTTAGATTTACTAGGTTGCCTAATTCTGGTGGAATTTCTCCTGACAACTCAGTGTCAAAAAAATTTAAGTCTGTTAAATTTATTAAGTTTCCCAACTCGGATGGAATCGATCCAGATAAACCGTTATCCGATAAAGAAAGCGTAGTTAAGTTTGTTAGACTTCCTAATTCCGGTGGAATTTCTCCAGATAGTGAGTTTCCAGTAAGAGAGAGAGTAGTTAGATTAGTTAGATTGCCTATTTCCGATGGAATATTACCGTGAATTCCTGTCCAATTAACTTCTAAAGAGGTGAGATTTACTAAATTTCCTATTAAAGGAGGAATGGTATCTTCAATCTCTGGCCCGGTTAAAAATATATTAGTCGTGTTTTCTATTGAATAACATTCTTCCCATAGTTCAACACCTTCTGTACCATCATCAGCAGTACAATTTGATTGTTCAGGCAAAGGCTCAAAATAATAATGCCAAATCGATAATGTATTATCGTATTCAGGAGGTGGATAACCAATGCCCACTGAAAAGAATTCATTTTCATTTATTCTTATCATATCCGTAGTGCTCCCATCAATACTCATGCTGGCGAAATAAAATAATACTTCATCTAAATTTTGATTAAACCTTATGAAAATTGGTCTTAAAACAAATGAGTAGCTATAAAAGCCAGTAAAAATGAAACCATCCTCAATTAAAATACACGAATTAAGTATATTATCATAATCAGGTACATAAGATGAAATCTCATTACCAAATTCATCAACCCATATAACAACATTATGTAGGTCATAAGGCCAGTACTCTATAACTTGATAACCAATAATAAAAAATCCTCCATTTTTCTCCGATACGTTTATTATTCCTGAAAGTCCTAAGATATCGTTCATCCATTCTACGTGTCCTTGAAAATCTGTTTTATAGACAGATGAGTCATTGAAAAATAAGAATCCCCCATCGGATGTTTTTATATGATTGTTAAAATTTTCATTTACATAGGTATCTTGTTCTGCATCATAAACATTAAAAGATGATAAAAGTTCACCATCAAGATCAAACTGTAATATTTCGGATGGTGAAGACTGGGTTGTGGTTACATTAAAAGTACTATCTTCATTTACCGAAATAGAGGTTATTTCATTTCCATTGAATTCATTCGTCAAAAAAGAAAAATTAAAATTATTATCTACTGTCACAAGCCTCCACAATCCATTATCCGTTGCGATGATATAACTACCATCTGGGACAGTCACAAAATCAATTAAGTAATTTTGGTCCGGATATTCAGTACTATTTATCATATTACCATAGTGGTCTATAATTAAAAAAAGTATGTTTGAGGTTTCATCGTTCGAATTCGTTCCTGCTACTATTACTTTATCATCTCCATAGGGTAAAATTTTTGGATTGGATGTGTTTGAATAATCAGGGTAAGTGTAAACACTGATTAAAGAGTCAGAAGACTGACCTAACCCGATAGTTAATAATGTTAATATAAAAAGTGATTTTTTCATTCCAAAGTTTACCTATCATCCCACAAACAAAAAACCCATCTATAAAGGGCAAAAAGTATTACACACTAGGATTACACCCGTGCTTCATTTAAATTCTAATTATATACCGCATCTCTCAATAAATAAGGCTATTATTTGTGCTTCTTTTATTACGTAATAGGATAGTGCTATGTTCGGATTTAGTATATTTTAATTTATTACTCTTAGGTCTGAAATAATAATTATTGGAAAATTATGATTTTTAAAATTAATTACATGCCTTGATGTTCTCGGAGGAAAGATATTTTTGTTCTTAGCAGAGTCTATAATTTCTTTTTTTGATAAATTATTCTCTTCATTAGTCAAAATTAAATCAGAATTATAGTCTATCAATGAAACAGGAATTAGATCGATGTTCAGTAATTTTAAGGCATGGAATCTGTGGTGACCATCAATAATCACATTGGTTTTATTACATATTAAAATACTAGGCAGAATAATATCATGATGGATATTGCCAATGTAGTTATTCAGTTGATTTATTCCTCTGTTACTTACTTTTTCATGAGGCATTAATTCATTATGCAATAAACTCTTTTTTTCTAAAACAAGCTTGTTCCTAATTTGATCAACAACCATAAATAATCCCTAATGAATACTATTCTGAGGTATTCAGGTTATACTAAATACCTCAGAATAAATTATCGATATAAACTATACTGCGGGAAGTCCCGAAAGGGCCATCGCTATTTCGTTATCGGAATATTCGTGATCAAAAAGTTTGTTGTCAAAATAATCAATATAGGCTTGCATGTCAAAATAACCATGACCGCATAGATTGAATAAGATAGTTTTTTTCTCACCCTTTAACTTGCAATCAAGTGCAGATTCTATGGCCCCTTTGACAGCATGATTTGCCTCTGGAGCTGGTATAATACCTTCAGCTCTCGCAAATAATAAACCTGCTTTAAAAATATCAGTCTGATTGTATGCCTCAGGTATGATGAACCCTTCATTAACTAAATGACTTACTAATGGAGCCATTCCATGGTATCTTAATCCACCAGCATGAAAACCCGATGGAACAAACTGAGAGCCTAGAGTATGCATTTTTGTTAAAGGTGTCATCTGTCCAGTATCGCCAAAATCGTATGCGTACTTACCTTTTGTTAGAGAAGGACAGGCTGAAGGTTCGATAGCTTTTAGTATTAATTTATCATTATTAATTATTGAATCTCCTAAAAATGGAAGTGCGATTCCGCTAAAGTTGCTTCCACCGCCTGTGCATCCTACTATAATATCTGGTTTAGCATCTAATTTTTCTAATTGTTTTTGTGCCTCTAAACCTATTATTGTTTGGTGCATTAGTACATGATTTAAAACAGAGCCAAGAGCATACTTAACATTGCTAGACATCGCGCATCTTTCTACTGCTTCAGAAATTGCTATTCCGAGACTACCAGTTGAATCTGGATTCTCTGAAAGTATTTTTTTACCTACATTTGTTTGATTAGAGGGGCTTGCAATGCACTTCGCTCCAAAAGCTTCCATCATTGCTTTTCTATATGGCTTTTGCTCATAACTTACTTTAACCATGAAAACTTCCAAATCAATACCAAATTTCGAGCAAGCGAATGCTAATGATGAACCCCATTGGCCTGCGCCAGTTTCTGTAGTAATTTTTTTTATTCCTTCTTCTTTATTATAATATGCTTGAGGAATTGCAGTATTTGGTTTGTGACTACCTGTAGGACTAACGCCTTCGTATTTATAATATATCTTTGCAGGTGTATCTAATAGCTTTTCAAGTGCTCTTGCTCTGTAAAGCGGAGAAGGCCTATATAATTTATATATGTCAATTACTTCGTCAGGAATTTCAATAAACCGAGAATTTGAAACTTCTTGTTTTATTAATTCCAATGGGAAAAGGGGTGATAGATCTTCTGGGCCAACAGGATTTTTTGTTCCCGGGTGAAGAACTGGAGGTATCGATGTTGGTAAATCAGAAATAATATTGTAATAGCTTCTGGGTAGTTCGTTCTCTGAAAGTAAAGTTTTAATATTCATTTTTATCCTCAATTTTGATAGTAAATAAAACTATCTTATAGTTTTTAAAGTGGTAATATATTGGTTTATTGTTTAGACGCAGTGATGCGCAGGGATTTTATCTAGGCCTTATAGGCCACCAGTATGAGGATATACTGAAAAGAAATGTCATCGCTAAAATTAAAAAAATAATATTGTAAGGTAAAAACAAAACTTTAACTATTTGAATTTTTCAAGGTACACGAATAGTAGGTACTACATTTATTAAACAAAGTAGCGTGGTACCGCTTTTTTTGAGGAGGCCATCCAACCTAAATGTTGGCCTAATTTGTCACAATATTTCATAGCTGGTTGCATCTCCCGCACAACTCTCTAAAAATGAGGCTAGTATTTGAACTTCTATCATTAAGCAAAGGGGCACCCCCTTGATGGAAGTTGGGGAAGAGGAGGGAGGTTGAAAAAGTGAATTATATATTTTGTGTCCATTTTTAAAGTATATGTGAATATGTTTGATTATAATTGAAACAAAAAAGCCTCGAATTAAATCGAGGCTTTTTTTGAGAGAGGTTTGGTATTACTTCTCAGAGCGGGGCGGACGGTATACTCAGCGAACTCTTTTTGTTGTTAATCTTGATCTATAATACCACATCCGTGGGAACATTTTATAAATAACTTAGTTTGTTTAATATGTGACTTTCATTTTGAAAAGATTTAAAATTATTTCAAAGATGACAAAAAATAATTTATGAAAACAATATTAATAAGTGTTTTTATGTTATCAAATATTTTTGCGCAGACTGGACTCACACTTACTGGTGGATATAATATGTCAAAAATAAAGTTTAAAGATGATAATAATCCTTTAGGGAATCTTAATAATGAATATAAAGGTGGATTTAATATTGGTCTAGAAAAGCAAGCAGGTAACTTGATTGTAGGAGCAAGTTTTTTACAAAGAGGGTCTAAGTTAAAGGATTCTTTTTCCTTCGGTTCTGGTATTGTTGGTACTTACGAAATTCCTTACTATGATTCATATAATTACGTAGCTGCACATTTACTTTTCTCTACAAATCTTGGATATGGATTTGAAGGATTAGGTGGTATTCAAGCTGGATTACGTTTAGGGGGTTCTTCAAATCCTAATGTAGGAACCGAATATTCAACTGGAAGCGTTGATCCTGCTGCTTTAAACTTTGATGCTGGGTTATTGCTTGGAGCAAATTACATGATTAATGAGCGAATTGGTTTACGTGCTTCTTATTATTTAGGATTAACTGATGTTCCAAGTGATGTTTTTTACAATACAAACTATAAAAATAATACCTTCAGTTTTTCTGTATTAGTAAATGGTTCAGCTTCTTTAGCAAATCTAAAAGCTCAAATAGCAACACAAAAAGTATCAGATGTTGATGGATCACCTCAAGATTCAAATACTAAAGCACGAAATGAAAATTCCGTATATAACCTAGTTTATGGAAAACGATTTCATCAGACTCTTCTAGCTGAAAACCTTCATGCAGCACTCCATTTATACGATTATTTAGATTCATCTTTCTTCCCAAAATTAAATGATCCTATTTTTCGATTAAGTAAGTTGTTTTTTACAAATTATTTATTAGTTGATTATATGTTAACCATGAATCATGAACTTGGCCATGGGTACAGAGGGATTGAAGCTGGTGGTTCAATTATAGAAATCAAATACAATATGCCACCACCTTTTAACAATGAATTTTCCTATATATCTTTAAATTATCCAGAAAACTTTACCAAACAGCAAGGCCTAATGATAAACCTTGGAGGCTCTGAAAGTAATTTAATTTTTTCGGATCTAATGAGAAAAAATATTTTATTGGATCAAAAGTTCAATTATAAATATAGTTGGCCTTATATGTACAGCAGCGGTGATATGCCTGGTTATACAGCCTTTATTACAAATCCAAACGGTGACCCTATTCGATATAGAAAAAACTTAAATACACTTTATGGTGATGGTAAGGAAGTTTTAACTCGAGAAAAGATGAGAAATTATTCTCTTATAGCTCTTTATACAGACCCGATGAATTATTATGCGTTAAAAGCTGTCTTCTATGATTATGTAGTAAAAGGAAAAAATTGTTCTAAGGTAAGTATGATAAACTTTAAAAATGGACTTAAATATTTACCTAGATTTAGATTTGAGTACACTCCATATGGACCAGAGTTAGTATATCAGAATTATTTAAAGTTCGATTCTACACTCATGCAGTTTAGTTTCAGTCATTCAGATTCTGAATTACCAGATTCATGGAGAATTACTGCAGATATTTGGAATATAAAACCAATAGACAAACTATCTTTTAATTTTTCAGGACAAATTTGGCATCAACCAGAAATTAAATTTTACCAGAATGATAAATTAAAAAATATTGATGGGCTGGGAGGCAAAGTAATAAGCACCATTAATTACGAGATATTAAAAAATAAACATCATTATGGATTGACATTCCATTTAGGCTACAAAACAAATGGTTATTCCCTTGGTGAGCGGTTGAGCGAAGGTTTGATAGTAAGGAGTGGTTTATCTTTTAAATTAGGTCACAATTAAAAGAATAATTATTAGCTCACATTCGTGGGGTTTTTTGTTTGTGTTTCAAAAAATTGCAGTACAATGTGTGTACGTCTTATACCTCGCACCCTACCCCCGTCGCTTTCAGGTTGTGGGTTAGGAATTACGTTGAGTTAATGGATGACGTTTAAAGCGTGTCCTTCAATTTTGTGTCCTTTATTTGATAAACAATGGATAAATATGATAAGGAATGAAAACAAAAAGCCCCACAGTTAAGTGAGGCTTTTATTGAGGAGTGTTTGGTATTACTCTTCAGAGCGGGACCGACGAGACTTGAACTCGCGACCTCCGGCTTGACAGGCCGGCGTTCTAACCAACTGAACTACGATCCCGTGATCAAAACTACTTTTCTTTACTTTTAATAATTAAAGAAAGAG
>CACKSF010000007.1 GCA_902602795.1 uncultured Fidelibacterota bacterium | reverse complement strand
AATTTGTATTGAAGATTATGTTGGAATCCAGCATATCAGTGATTGTGAAATTCCAGAAGGATATGTTGGAATTTGGGGTAGTGTATATTCAATAGCACAAACTACTGAATTAAATTTATTCCAGAGCGGATTAACAGGTTTAATCCCATCAGAAATCGGGGAGTTAATCAATCTTACCAGTATAAATTTATCTGAGAATGAACTGACCGGCCCCATTCCACGGGAAATTGGAAATTTAACAAACTTAGAGAGTCTTTCCATATATAGCAATCTATTAACAGGAGAAATTCCTCCTGAGATTGGTAATCTTGAGCAGCTAGAGAGAATGTATGTACAAAACAATCAATTAGAAGGTGGCATAACATTCATTAGCTCTCTAATTAACCTGAAATTTTTGTATTTATACAACAATCAATTTTCAGGAGAGATACCCTCAGAGATAGGTGATCTCATCAACCTTAATTATTTAAAATTATATCAAAACCAATTTTCAGGAGAATTACCATTAGGAATAGGTAACCTGACTAATCTTACTATTCTAAATTTACGTAATAATCAATTTACAGGAGAATTGCCATTAGGAATAGGTAACCTAACTAATCTAATTACTATAGATTTGCGTTCTAACCAGTTTACAGGATCTATACCATCAGAAATAGGTAATCTAGTCAACCTTAATTATTTAAAGCTACGTAATAATCAGTTTACAGGAGTTATACCAATGAGTATTTGTGATTTGGACATTCTATGGGCTGGAAATAATTACTTCGACATCAATGACAATCAATTCTGTCCTCCATATCCATTTTGTATTGAGGATTATACAGGGCATCAAGATACTTCTAATTGTGATTAAAAAAACTTTGTCTATTTTATTCTTATAGCCAACTCTGAAAAAATCCGATGTGTTTTAAATTTTTAAATCCATTACTGGTTCTTTTGCTAATCATTAATAAATTTAAAGACAGACATATTTTATCATCTAAATAGGTTCTATTACATTGGAAAAGTAATAGGTAAATATCTTATTATTCCATCCCTTAAATACAGTAATATGAAATTGAATGAATAATAATAGTAATATTAAAAGGATATCTGAGAATTTATCAGATCTACGAAATACCCTTAATTCTCATGCGCTTTACAAGTCGTTAAAGTCATTAAATGATATTAAAACTTTTATGGAAAATCATATTTTTGCTGTTTGGGACTTTATGTCACTATTAAAGTCACTTCAAAATGAACTTACTTCTATTTCTGTTCCGTGGATACCCAATGGTAATCCAACACTTAGAAGATTCATAAATGAAATTGTTTTGGGAGAAGAAAGTGATTTCAATGAGTTAAATGAACCAAAAAGTCATTTTGAAATGTATTTAGAAGCAATGGAACAAATTAACGCCCAAAAAACTGAAATAGAATTTTTAATTAATAATATAAAATCAGGAAAAAATATTACTCGTTCTATTGAACTTTTAGACATTCATGATGAAGTAAAGAACTTTGTTCAATACTCATTTGAAATAATTAGGACAAAACAAATTCATAAAATTGCTTCAGCATTTACCTATGGAAGAGAAGATATTATTCCCGACATGTTTATAGCAATTATTAATGAGGTCGATCCTAAAAACACAAAATATCCAAAATTAAAATATTACTTTGATAGACATATCGAAATTGATGGAGACTTACATGGCCCCCTTTCTCATAAAATGCTTATTGAGCTATGTGGAGATAACCAAAAGAAATGGGATGAAGTTTACATAGTAGGGAAAAACTGTTTGGAAAATAGGGTAAAGCTTTGGGATTCAATTTTAGATCAAATTGAAAGAAAGAATTCTATTGCACGCCGTCAAGAGAGTTTGGTTAACGTCTAAATTTTAATTTAACATTCCTTCTATTTTATGTAATTTGTTTTTATTGTTCTTAAACAAAGCATAATCAAATGACCATTTTAGACAAGCCGCACCCACTTCCCCATCTTTCCTCATTGCAATATATCCGATTTGAAAATCCGGATTACCATTATGTAGTTTAATAACTCGGTTTAATGCCTCTTTGCATGCTTCTTCTGGAGAGTATCCTTGTCTCATCATCTCCACAACAAGAAAACTGCCTACAGTTTTAATAACTTCCTCTCCTAGACCAGTAGCAGCAGCACTTCCCACTTCATTATCGACAAATAAGGCTGAACCAATAATTGGACTATCTCCAACTCTCCCATGCATTTTATAAGCCCAGCCACTTGTAGTACAAGCACCGGATAAATCACCTTTTGCATCTTGAACCAATACTGAAATTGTATCGTGAGTTTCATGTGGGGTCATTTCTCTTCGGTTTTTTAGCCATTTTTTCCATTCTTTTTCAGATTTATCTGTAAGAAGATTTGTTTCTTTAAAACCATTTGAAACTGCAAATTGACGTGCTCCTTCTCCTACTAACATTACGTGTTTTGTATCATCCATTACCTTTCTTGCTACCGATACAGGGTGTTTAATAT
Organism: uncultured Fidelibacterota bacterium; assembly: GCA_902602795.1. Lineage (GTDB taxonomy): Bacteria > Fidelibacterota > Marinisomatia > Marinisomatales > UBA1611. Next base: position 40,194 of record CACKSF010000007.1, on the reverse strand, counting down.
TTTGTAAAAATGCCACGGAACCGGCGTTCCCAGTTGAATCCATCACACAAGCATCAAGGGTTACTATCCCTTTCTCATCAGGAAGCCCTCCAATACCTACTGAATTGTTTTTTGGATCAGCTTCTGCGTGCCTAGCTGCTTTTTCTGCAGCATCCATCGAACCTCCACCATTATTAAGGACCTTAATAGCTTTTTCATTAGCAGCAAGCCCAAAATCCCAAGTTGATAGTACCACTGGATTATTTTTATTAATTTTCATATTTCTTGACTTAGCCAAAATTAGAGGAGAAGATAATCCAACTAAGCTTGTTCGCAAAAAATTTCTTCTTTTCATGTATTAAAAATACATGATTTTTATTTATATATTTAGTTTTAATATAATGCAGGTACTGCTGTTTTTACACGGAGAGTCTTTTTAGAGTTAATTCTGTAATTTCAGATGGGATTCCAAGTCGAAGCGGTGGTCCCCAATAACCAGTCCCTCTATTAACATATATTTGAGTACCATCATGGTCATAAAGTCCAGCTAAATAGGCATTTGCTAACTTAGTTGGAAAATTGAATGGCACGAACTGACCCCCATGCGTATGCCCCGAAATTTGTAAATCCGCACCACTATCATGTACTGAAAAAATACTATTTGGCTGGTGAGCTAAAACTATCTTTGGAACATCTTTTTGTACATTATTTAAAGCCTTTTTAGGGTTTGATTTATGAGAATTTTTTATTTGATGTGCTCTAAAATCTGTGATTCCTGCAATACAAATTTTACCTCCTTGCTTTTCGATCATTGAATTTGAATTAATTAAGTTTGTCATTCCTAATCTATCAGTCTCATCCAACCATCGGTCAACTCCAGAATAATATTCATGATTTCCGGTCACAAAAAAAGTTCCATCTTTAGCAATCATATCCTTAAATGGTTCCAAATCAGACCTGAGATTTTCAACGGACCCATCCACCAAGTCACCAGTAACTGCAAGCATATCAGGGTTTACATTAGCAATTGTATCAAAAACTTTTTCAACATATGGTCTTTTTATGGTAGGTCCAACATGCAAATCTGAAATTTGGGCTATCTTATAATTCTCAAATTCGGGAGGAAGATTTTTTAAAAAAATATTTTCTTTTACTACTTTGGGTCCTTTTCTTGCGTTGTAGAATCCGTAAGCTGTTGCGCTTCCTGTGAGACCTATGATACCTATACTAACAGACTTTTTAATGAAGTCCCTTTTAGATTCATCCACAATCTGCTGCTGATTAAAAAAGCTATTTACAAAGGATACAAATTGAAATAAAAAATCTTTAGCTAATAAAAAGGTAAACGATAAAGTAAAGAATCCTAAACTGGTGTAGCCAATCAAAGAAATCTTATCTATTACTTTAGATTCATACCCATTTATTCTAAGAATGATTGGCAAGAGTGGAACAAAACCCATAAAAAAAGTAAATATATAAGCCACGGTATTACTTAGGGGACTCAAATTTAATGTAGGTATAATCCGCCAACCTACATACCCGTGCATAAGTAAAAATACAGTAAGCGCAACAACAAAAAACATTTTCTATCCGCTAAATAATTTAAATCTAATGTAAAACAGTACTGCTATTTTATGAATCAAACGCAGATAGACCGGTCACGTTTTCACCTAGAATCAGGGTATGCATTTCATGTGTTCCTTCATAGGTATACACCGATTCAATATTAGCCATATGTCTTATTGGAGAATAATCTATTGTTACTCCGTTGCCACCAAGAATTTCTCTAGCCATTTTTGCAATTTTTCTAGCCATTGTACAATTATTGCGTTTTGCCATGGATACCTGTTGAAAATTCATCTTTCCTTCATCTTTTAATCTTCCAAGCCTATATACCAGAAGTTGCGCTTGAGTAATATTTGTAACCATTTCTGCAAACTTTGCTTGGGTAAGCTGATAACCTGCAATAGGTTTAGAAAACTGTTTTCTTTCTTTCGCATAATCGAGGGAAACATTATAACTATCTACTGCAGCTCCAACCATTCCCCATGCTATCCCATACCTCGCCTGAGTAAGACAACCTAGCGGACCCTTAAGTCCTTCAATATTTGGTAAACGAGAGGAATCAGGAACACGTACGTCCGACATGGATAATTCTGAAGAAACTGAACAACGTAAACTAAGTTTACCATGTATATCACTAGAGGTAAATCCCTCCATACCTTTCTCGAGTAAAAATCCTCTTACGATGCCTTCCTCATCTCGTGCCCAAACTACGGCAACATCAGCAAGGGAACCATTAGTGATCCACATTTTGTTTCCATTGATTATCCAATCATCACCATCTTTTTTACACCGTGTTGCCATCCCTCCAGGATTTGATCCAAAATTTGGCTCGGTCAGGCCAAAGCATCCAATTTTAGTACCATCGCCTAAACCAGATAACCACTTATCTTTCTGCTCATCCGATCCATATACATGAATAGGGTACATCACTAAAGACCCTTGCACACTAGCAAAAGATCTAAGCCCAGAGTCGCCTCTTTCTAATTCATGCAAAATAAGACCATATGCAACATTACTTACACCTGATCCTCCAGATTCTATAGGTAAAGAAGATCCCATGAATCCTAATTCTCCTAACTTGGTTGCTAATTCTAGAGGAAAAGTTCCTTTTTCATAATGCTCTTCAACCACTGGCATAAATTCAGTTTGAACAAAATCGTAAGCTGTTTTTTGAATCATCAACTCTTCATCAGTCAATAATTCAGAGATATTATAAAAATCGGGTCCGTATAACTTCATGTTTATCCTAATTTTAAACCTTAAATTAAATAAATTTTTTTAAAAAAACGGATGCTTTCGTAATCCAAATGAAAAATAATATTAGATTAAAAGAACAAGATGAATATTTTATGAATATTGCATTGCAGGAAGCTGCTAAAGCAAATCATGCAGTATTCCCCAATCCAAAGGTTGGAGCTATAGTAGTAGTTGATAATAATATTATATCAAGCGGATATCACAAATGCTACGGTGAAGAACATGCTGAGGCAAATGCTATAAATAAACTAAATAGCTCTATTACAAATGCAACACTATATGTCACTTTAGAGCCATGCTCTCACTTAGGAAAAAGAAACCCCTGCACAGATATCATAAATAGTAAAATGTTTAGTCGAGTAGTTATTGCAGCAAATGATCCAAATCCAAAAGCTAGTGGAGGAGCAGAAATTTTAAGGAATAACAATATCGAAGTTGTAGAAAATGTTTGCACAGAAAAATCAAAAAAATTAAACAGACGTTTTTTTACCTTTTTTGAAAAGAAGAGACCATATGTTATTCTAAAAATTGCAACAACGTTGGATGGGTTCATTGCAGAACCAAGTGGACATTCCAAGTGGATTACGAATGAAAAATCAAGACAATCTGTTCATAAACTCCGCTCTACTTGTGATGCAATCCTTGTTGGAAGAAGAACAATAGAAACAGATGACCCCTCACTAACGTCTCATGGATACGGCAAAGATCCAAGAATTATTATTTTTGATTCAAAAAATAAGAACTATAAAAAATATAAAGTTCTTGATAAAAACCCCATTATTTTTTCAGGTATGGATTTAAATAATAATCCTCAAGAAAATATTATCCATGTTTTAAGTGAGCTCTACAGTAAATCATATCAGACACTATTAGTCGAGGGTGGTGGAGAAACAATATCTTCTTTTCTAGATAGCGATTTTTTTGATGAATTGCATATATATTATGCACCTAAAATGATTGGAAATGGCAAGCCTTTATATACTGGTTATAACACATTGGCAAAAGATTATAAATTACACCTTCACAAGATTGATCATTTTGATAATGATATTAAAATTACGTTTCATAAAGGAATTTAATGTTTACTGGAATTGTTGAAGAAACTGGAGTTATAAAAAAAAAGATTTTAAATCTAGATGGTATGGAACTTACAATCCATGCAAATAAGGTTTTAGAGGATTTAAAAGTAAATGATAGTATCTCTTGCTCCGGAATTTGCCTTACAGTCACCGAATTATTTGATAAAAATTTTGTTGTCCAACTTGTTGAAGAAACAATTGATAGAACAACTGCAAAATTTTGGGATATAGACACTAGAGTAAATTTAGAGAGATCATTACTACCTACTACAAGACTTGGAGGTCATTTTGTCCAAGGCCATGTAGATACTATAACAGAAATTAAAAATATTAAAAAAAATGAAGAGTCTGCTGTTTGGGATTTTACATTGACTAGCGATATTAAAAATTATATTGTAGAAAAGGGATCTATTTCCCTGGATGGAATTAGTTTAACAATAGCTAAAAAGTTTGAAGATCATTTCTCAGTTGCCCTAATACCACACACTCTTGATATTACAACATGGAAAGAAAAAAAAATTGGAGACCTTATCAATGTTGAGGCTGATATGATGGCAAAATATTTAGAAAACTTTATAGGAAATAAAAATGCAATTTAGTTCTATTGATTCCGCTATCGAAGATATTATGAATGGAAAAGCAATAATTGTTGTCGATAGTGAAGATCGGGAAAATGAGGGTGATTTAGTAATTGCATCTGAGTTAGTTACCCCAGATGCAATTAACTTTATGGCCAAAGAAGGGCGGGGCATGATCTGTGTTTCGATTTCCAATGAAAGAGCTAAAACTTTAGATCTTATGCCAATGGAGAGAAAATATACAGGTCGTCATGAAACAAATTTTACAACAAGTGTGGATGCTAGGAAAAATACAACAACAGGAATTTCAGCCTTTGACAGATTTGAAACTGTAAGAGCATTGATAGATGACAAAACAATAGCAGAGGATCTTTCAAGGCCAGGGCATATTTTCCCAATCGTTGGTAAAAAAGGTGGAGTGTTAAGACGTGCAGGGCATACAGAAGCAAGCATTGACCTTGCTGAATTAGCAGGCCTAAAATCCAGTGGTGTCATTTGTGAAATAATGGCTGATGACGGATCAATGGCTAAAGGAAGTGAACTACAAGATTTTTCAGCAAAACACGGTCTAAAAATTATTTCTATTGAAGATTTAATTCGATTTATAAGAAAAAAGAAAAAAATTGTAGAAAAAGTTGAAGATATTCATCTTCCGACCGAAGTAGGAAAATTTCATTTGCATCTTTATGAAGAAATTTTCAATAAAAAAACACATCTTGCACTGACATATGGAGATTTCTTATCAGAGGAATCAGTTATGGTAAGAGTTCACTCAGAATGTTTAACAGGAGATGTATTTAATTCTTTACGATGCGACTGTGGAAAACAACTTAGCTCTGCCATTTCAACAATCGAAAATAATGGATCTGGAATCCTAGTTTATTTAAGGCAAGAGGGTAGGGGAATAGGGCTAAAACATAAAATTAAGGCTTATAAACTACAGGAAGAGGGCTTAGATACAGTAGAAGCAAACGAAAAGTTAGGATTCGGGGCCGACTTAAGGGACTACGGTGTTGGAGCACAAATTCTAAAAGATTTAGGTGCAACCAAGTTAACTATTTTAACAAATAATCCTAAAAAATTAGTTGGTCTTGAAGGGCATGGATTACAAATAACTTCTAGAATCTCCATTGAAATTGAAGCGAATCAAGAAAATAAAAATTACTTAAACACAAAAAAAAATAAATTGGGACATCTGCTTGACCTATGATTGGAATTGTTGTTAGTAATTTTAATAAACCAATAACAGACGGTTTATTAAAAGGATGTATTAAATCTTTAAAAGAGAATGGTTTACAAGAGAACAGCATGAATATATTTCATGTTCCTGGAGCATTTGAATTACCGAGAAAAGTTAAAAACTTAACAGAAAATAATAAATATGATTGCATTATTGCACTTGGTTGTATAATTAAAGGTGAGACAGATCACTATCATTATATTTCTCAAGCTGTAACCAACGGAATTATGTCAGTAACTTTAGAAAAAACTAGTCCGCATATAATATTTGGTGTGTTAACTTGCCAAAATAAAGAATTAGCCTATGCCAGATCTGGGGATAATGAAAAAAACAAAGGATATGAGGCTGGTAAAGCAGCTTTCCACTTAATTAGGAAAAGAAATATCTAAATTAAATTTCTCTGATCTTCAAGTCCTAAAGATAATAAAAAAGGATCCTCCTTTTGTTGCTCTGAAAAATATTTTTTTGAAATTATACCATTCCATTTATTGTTAATTAATATTTGACCAATTACGCCTCCTAAAGAATTTCCAGGACCAAGTAATAAAACCTTGTCTGGACAAAATTCTTTTAGTGCAACGCTCATTGCTTTTGAAAAATCAAAAGTATCAGAGACTTGATCCCTTAATGTGTAATCATAGAGAGAGCTTATATCTGTACTAAATGGGCTCCAGATATTTCCTTTCCCATCAATAATTGGTACAGAAGGCTTTTTAAAATTTTTTGGTGAAATTAATTTAAAAGCTTTTTCAGAAATTGGTTTAAGTAGAGGTGTATGAAAAGCTGCATGATAAGGCAATTGAAAAGGATAGTGTTCTTTTTTTGGTAATTTTTTTAGCAAGAAATCTAAAGATTTTTGTTCACCTCCAATCACTATATACCCACCTAACTCTATCGAAATAAAGCAACCCGCGCTTTTTACTTGTGAAAGAATATTATTTTTTTTTTCTTTGCTACCAATCCAACTATCATCTACTACTGGGTAAATAATTTGCCCTCCAATAGTTTGGTTTTTCATCATTGAACCCATGGTATGAATAAGCTCGTATCCTCCTTCAATTGATAATGCATTCCCCAACACAAGTGTTGTATACCAACCCATTGAATTTCCTATAATTGAAACTATCTCATATTTTTTCTGATCAATAAATGAAAAATCAGATATACTACACGCAAAAATCAACGTTGATGCATTTTCTCCAGTCATATGAATTTTAGATTGGAAAGGTTTTAGATCAAGGAAGGATAAACTTTTTAGCCCCTCACTTTCTCTTTTTTTATTCATCCAATTAATCTGGTCTTTTCTGAACTTTCCATATTTAGCTAGATATCCTAAAGTCTCTCTTGTATAAGAACCCCTCCCTGGGCATACAACAATTACTCTTTTTTTATCCATTTATTAACTCTATAGCCTTCTGAACGATTGATTTTTTACTAGGCAATGTTGACGTTGATGAGACTCCTAAAGGTATGAAACTATCCTTAGCGGCATGCAATTCAATTTTAGATCGTCCATTAAGTTTACTTAATAGTTCTGCTAAAATACCTTCTCCATGGCATCCTGTCTTACGACATTCATCCACTATAAGAATATTTTTACAATTTTCTACATTACTTAAAAGTCCCTTGAAATTAATTGGCGCAAGCCATCGTAAATCAATTACCTTTATCTTCTTCCTTGTTTTTTTCTCAATTTCTTTCTTTGCTTGCAAGGATAAATAAAAACCATTCCCATACGTAATAATAGTTAAGATTTCACTTTTGCCATCCACAGTGAATTCACCTAAAGGGATTTCACTTTCCAATTCTGGATAGGTAAACAACCATTCTCCATCTTTCGGTTTATGAAGGTCTTTTGTCATATATAATGCGATAGGTTCCACAAAAATAATTACTCGTCCATTTTTATAAGCTTCTTTAACGGACGTTCTAAGCATTTTTACGGCATCAAGCCCATTTGAAGGAACTGCAAGAATAATTCCTGGAATATCTCGAAACACTGTTAAAGAATTATCATTGTGAAAATGTCCTCCAAATCCCTTTTGATATGCTAACCCCGGTACCCGCAATACCATTGGATTAGTGAACTGTCCTTTAGAAAAAAAAGGAAGTGTTGCAGCCTCTCCACGTAGCTGATCTTCTGCGTTATGCAAATATGCTAAAAATTGTATTTCAGGAATTGGAATAAATCCATTATGTGCAAAACCTATCCCAAAACCAATGATTGAGGTCTCATCTAAAGGACTATTAAAAACTCTTCTCTCTCCAAACTGTTTATATAAATCTGCTGTTATATGATAAACACCGCCTTTTTTTGCTACATCTTCACCAAAAACAAGTGTATTTGAATACTGAAGTAAAAGATCTGTTAGAGAATAGTTTAATAATTTACCCATGTGCTGAGGAATTTTTAATCTTTCAAATTCTTTACCAAATATATTTTTTCGTAGTTTTAAATTAGGAATTTGTGGATCATTTTCTCGTTTGTTTTCATTCGCTACAATTGCACTCATTACATCCTCATGCTTAACAAGATATGGTCTTAGTGCTGCGGAGTCAAAAACAAAATTTATCTGGTTCCTAGAATTTTCATATAAAGATAATATTTCAGTGGACGTTAGACATTTTTTTTCTATCATAATTCTTGCAGAATGGAGTAAAGGATCATCAAACTCTGTCTTTTCAATCTCACTTAAAGATTTATAACCAACTTCAATATCTGATCCTGCATGCCCCATTAGTCTTACTGTTTTCATATGGAGAAAGATGGGACACCTTTGTTTTCTACAAATTTTTTCAGCTTCTTTTGCTTTTTTAACCAAGTCAACAAGATGTAAGCCATCTGTCTGAATATATAGGATACCAGTTTTATTAGAAAAGTTTTCCTTAATCCAACCATCTTGAGTAGGAACAGATATACCAGTTCCATTATCTTCACACAAAAAAATAATAGGTACATGACCACCCAAATTTTTTATCCATGAAGCAGTATTAAAAGCTGATAAAGCCGACGCATGATTTGCACTAGCATCCCCAAAACTGCATATAACTATACTATTTTGTTCTAAATTTTTTTCTTTAATATTAAGATCTTTAGCTCTATCAATAGAAAAAGCAGTGCCTACAGCTTTTGGTAAATGACTTGCAATTGTGCTTGTTTGAGGTGGAATATTTAGCTTTTTGCTTCCGATAACTTTATGCCTCCCTCCGCTTATAGGATCTTCTGATGAAGCCATAAAAGAAAGTGCGGTATCAAAAAAAGGAGTGAGACCAGAGACTTGTTTAGATCTCTGAAGAAAAAACGGAGTACTTCGGTAATGAAGAAATGCCATATCTGTATAAGGAAAGACATGACCAAACACTGCATTTCCTTCATGCCCAGAACTGCCTATAGTATAATAACACTTTCCCTGATCTTTAAGTGATCGTGCCTTTAAGTCCATATGGCGACTAGCTATTTGAGATTCAAAGATTGAGATAAATTCTGAGTTAGGAATACAACGGTCTGATTTTAATAAATCGCTTTTTGATTCAGGAAAACTTCCTTCTTTAACCCGTTTTGTAAAATTAAAATCTACAACTTCTGCCCTATTAAACAATGACATCGCAAAGCTATTCTAAAAAAATCATATTAATTTTTTAAAGAATTCAGTTTGTCCTTAAATTCACGTAATTCACGTACATTGCCTGATTCAACTTCACCAGAATCCCATTTTAATTTAAAGTCTTCTTCTGAGTCTAAACCACCTTGTTTTATGTACAAAGAATATATTTCGCTTTCACTCCTGGGTTTATTGATATGAAGAGTTGCGGTAATTTGATAAGCAATATCCTCCAAGATATCTTCAATAACTCTATTAGGTAATTTTTTTTCAAGGATATTTTGTTCAATTCTAGAAAACCTTAATCCACTCACCGCATAATCTTGGTATGCTTCCCAAGCAAAAGGAGCAACAGTCTTAACAGATTTAGCCATAGCATCAGAAAAAACACGAATCTCATATTGCGCATGACTATCAGATCTTAAACCTATAAAATGAAGTAAATTATGAAGGTCATTTTTCCAATACCATTCAGTGTATAAATTTACTGGCAAAATTGCCCTAGCCAACTCTCTAGCAACTCCTGCATTATTTAATTCTGAATAAATCTCAAAACTTCTATTGGATATCTCTTTAAAGTAATCTTGTACTTTATCCTTCAGATCTTCTGAAACATCACCCATCCGCCCTTGTTTATTAAGAGAGCTTTGAAATTGGATATGCGCAGGGTCAGGAACATAAAATTCATCTCTTGCCTCTGAATAACGAAGTGAATATTCATTAATATTTGCAGTACGATGTCTTACCCACTGCCTAGCAACAAAAATTGGCATTTTGCAATGATATTTAAATTCAACCATTTCAAAAGGAGTTGTGTGTCTGTGCCTCATAAGATATCTAATAAGACCTCTATCTTGTGATACCTTACTTGTGCCCTTACCATAACTAACTCTTGCAGCTTGTACGATGGCATCATCTCCACCCATTGAGTCAACAAGACGAACAAAACCTTTGTCTAAACATTGTATTGCATCTTCTGGTATTTTCGACATTTTTATCCTATTCGATTTTTTGGTAGATCATAACTCCATCCCTAACGGGTAATAGGAGAGGAGATAATTTATCATTATTTCTAATTAATTCAGCAGTTTCTCTTAAAGCAATTGATTCTTTATCAGAAGGATCAATTACTTTACCGCTCCATAACATATTATCTAATACCCCTACTCCACCTTTTTTTAATAAATCTAAGGTTATTTTATGATAATTTGGATAATTGACTTTATCTGCATCAATAAAAACTAAATCAAAAGTTATATGTTTGATTTTATCCAACGACCGGAGTGCAGGACCCTTATGAACAAAAATCTTATGACCGCTTTCTGATTTTTTAAACCATTTACTAGCAGTATTAATATGTTTTTCCATTAATTCGCATGTATGAATTTTCCCATTTTCAGGTACAGCTTCTGCCATTTTCAGAGCACTATACCCAGTAAACATACCAATTTCTAATATATTTACCGCCCCACTAATTTTAATAATTGTTTGTAAAAGTCCACCTACTAAGGAACCTGATAACATATGAGGAAGTTCTTCAGAGCACCATGTAGACTCAGTGAGATCATGTAACAATGGAGAATCTTTGAGTGAAAAATCTTTACAATATTTTTCAATTTTTTCTAGAGAAAAATTCATAAAATCTTTAAAACAGAGAATGTTTTTTCAACGGCATTAATATTTCCTGCAATCAGTCCAGGCGTGATAAGAGTGTCTTCTTGATTATATTTTCTCTTTTTACCAAATAAATCAATTAGTTTACCACCTGCTTCATTCACTATACAATTCCCAGCACATATGTCCCATTCATTTTTAGGCCTTAAAGAGGCAAATATATCTGCCTTCCCAGCAGCAGTAAGACCTAACTTATATGCAACTGAGCCAATAGGCTTAAGTTCTTTAAAAGTGTTAATATGCGGATCCCAAAGTCCTTTTTTGGTCTCAGAACGACTATTTAATATTATCATACTGCTTAAATTTTCTTTTGAGGAACAGGCGATATTTTTATTATTTAATTTTGCACCATTTCCTTTAGAGGCTTCAAATAATTCAGCGGTTACAGGATTATATAAAACACCAATAATTGGTATCCCATTTTCGACAAGAGCAATACTTACCACAAAATGTGGAATGCCTTCAATAAACTCTTTAGTACCATCTAACGGATCAACAACCCAAACCCTTTTATTTTTTAGTCTCTCTTTCGAATCTAATGTTTCTTCTGATAACCAGCCATATTCTGGAAAAGATTGTACTAAAATCTCTTTTATTTTATTATCAGAAGCATGATCTGCAGTCGTTACTGGATTATGATATCCTTTATCTCTTATTTCGTAATCTGCTTTGTAAAAGCTGAGAATCAAGTTACCTGCTTCTAAAGCGGCTTCTTTCGCAATTTTTATTTCTTTATTCATCTTTTTAAATTTAATTAATAACTATTTCATCAGAAAAAATCCAGGATGGCTGTCCTGAACCAGGGTGGAATTCTGGGCAAGTATCCATATTCTTTGCTTTAACCCTAACATATCTAGTCTCAATATCTTTTAGATTAACACCAAAAGAAAAAATTTCTTGAGCAAAACTAAAGTCATTTTTAGGTTGTGATTCATATATTAATTCAAAATTCTTACCATCTAAAGAATGTTCAATTTCAATTTTTTTCGGTAAAAATATCCAAAAAACTTGGGACTGTAAAAAACGAGTTTTAACCTCATTAATCTTAGTTATCTTACCAAGATCAATTGTTGCAATTAAGTCTTTTGCTTCAAATCCTTGCCAAGACGAATCCTCATAATTTACAGTTCCACCAAGACCATTTATGAGAGACTCATTGCTTTCTCCGGGATACTTTATATTAGCTTGATTGGCAAGAAAAATATCTTTTCCAACTGCAGAATGAGGTATTTTTATTGTAATTGGGGCATAGCCACAAACTGTTTCATAAGCCTCACTTCCTATCCTATTAGTTATCTTGTCCCCCAAAATTGAACGCGCTTTCTCGCCTAGTAGTTCTAATTCTTCTACTATTCCAGGATATTTTGCAGCAAGGTCTTTCCTTTCTCCAATATCCCATTCAAGATTATATAATTCTAAACCTGACTTCCCTTTTCCATATGGCCCGGGGAAAAGATTATTTCCAGGCTCGACGTTTTCATAGGAGCGATATGTATGCGGAAATACCAATTTCCATTCATTTTTCCGTACCGCAATTAATTTTTTGGCATAATAATAATATAAATGATCTCTTGGATTAGCATGCTTCTTTTCCATAAGAGGAAGAAGACTCACTCCATCTATTTTTGAGTTAAAATTATTTTTCTTACCTATTATTTCCGCAATAGTAGGTAATATATCAATAGTCGCAGCTATATTGGAAGAAACCCTATTTGCATCTATTCGATTAGGCCATCTCATTATGCAAGGTACTCTCGCTCCTCCTTCCCACATGGTGCCTTTCCCTTCTCTTAACGGTCCAGCAGAACCTCCCCATTCACCAAAGTTTAACCAAGGACCATTATCGCTAGCAAATATCACTAAAGTATTATCATCTATTTTATTCGCTTTTAATGATGCAATTATCGCACCTACAGACCAATCAATTTCCATAATTACATCACCGTAAAGCCCTAGCTCACTCTTACCTTTAAATTTATCTGATACTGCTATAGGCTGATGTGGCATTGGATGAGGGATATAAAGAAAAAATGGATTATCATTATTTCTATTAATAAAGTCAACAGCTCTTTCTGTAATTTTGGTTGTAAGTTGAGATTGATCTTCAAAATTTTTTATATCATATAAAGGACTATTACCCTCCCAGAAAGACATAATAGGAAAATAACTTTTTTTAGTTGATTGAATTGGTTTACCATCGTAACCAACTGGCCACATATCATTTGAACAAATTAATCCTGCATATTCATCAAATCCGTTTTGGAGAGGTAAATATTCATTTCTATGTCCTAAATGCCATTTCCCAAAAATTGCGTTAGTATACTCATGAGTCTTTAACAGTTTTGCGATGGTTTGAATTTTGGGATCAAGTCCGCCAAATTCCCAAGGACTCAAAGCTCCTTGAATTCCAACACGCTCTGCATAACTACCCGTCATCAAAGAAGCTCTAGAGGCACTACAAACGGCCTGCGAGACATAAAAGTCTGTAAACAATAGCCCTTCCCTTGCCATAGAATCAATATGTGGAGTTGCAAACTTTGTTGCTCCGTAACATCCTAAGTCTCCATAACCCTGATCATCTGTAAAAATGATTATGATATTTGGATTTTTATCTGTTTTTCCACATCCACAAAAAAAAATTAAAAAAGAAGCTATGATTAAAGTTTTAGAATTCATTTTTAGAATTATACTAATCAGCACTGTCTTCAAATTTTTTAAAAATAATTAATTTTTCTCTTTTTCTTCTGGGCTTTATAGATTCTTTAGGAAACTCCTCACTTTCAAGCATCCATTTATTTTTAAAAAGAGATTTAACTTCTTCTACTGATGTCCCATAGGGTGGGCCGCCATCCTTTATATTTTTATCCAATGGAAACCATAAACCAATTAATTTTCCATTTGGTTTTAATATAGAATAGACTAGTTTTTCATACTCTAATCTTTTATTGGGGTGTATCGCACAAAAACAGGTCTGTTCAATAACATAATCAAATTTGTTATCATATTCAATAGGTAAAGAAAAGATATCTTTTTCTAGAACATTAATATTTACTTTATTTTGCTTTGAAAGTTTTTTTAAAGATGTAACTGCTGAAGGAGCAAAATCTACTGCTGTGACATCAAAATTATTTTTTGCAAACATAACCGCATCATAACCATTCCCACAGCCAATAATGCATATTTTTTTTGGTACTAATTTTGAGGATATATTTACAAAAACAGGCGTGGGACCACCCAAGTCCCAACCGGCATCATCACTTTTATATTTAGCCTCCCAAAACTTAGGGTTGTCTTCATCATACATCATAACACATAAATATTATGACTAAGATTCATACATTTTTATAAACTTATCAACATCAAATTTTGATTTACACCCATTATAATTCATATATCTTATTTTTCCATACACCGGCCTTTCAAACCAAGCTCTATCGTGTATGCCGCCAATACTCCAAGCAATCCCAGTATATCCGTTAGGATCTCTTCCATCCAATTGATATTTATCATTTAAATCAATAGCTATCTGTTGTGCAATTTCAGGACTAGGACTCCACTCCATTATTTTTTTTGCCCAATACATCCTCATATAACCATGCATCTTACCTGTGGTGATCATTTGATTTTGGGCAGCATTCCATAAAGAGTCATGAGTTTTAGCTTCCTCAAATTGCCCTTTAGGATATAAATAATCTCTCTCATCATTACGATGTTCATTTAATGTTTTTTGAGCCCACGGATGAAAACCTTCGAAGTAGTCATAATTTTCTTCAAACTCACAAAAATTATCTGCTAATTCTTTTCTAATTAAAACCTGTTCTATAAATGCTTGTTTATCAATGGGAGGCAACTCAAATTTTTTTATTTCAAGAATAGCTCTTTGTGATGACAAGTGACCATAATGAAAATAAGGACTAAGATTACTTAACGCATTCTTGGTTGGGTCATTTCTATTTACGTCATAGCCTTTAAAAGATTTATTCATAGAATTCAATTTTTTATTTGCAGAAAATTCTCCAGGTTTTATCCAGCTCACTGGCTGAACGGATAAATCTATTTGTAAATCTTCCATGATCTTCTTAAACGAGAATTTATTTCCTTTCTTTTCTCCAAAGGGATGGTATAAGATTTCAGGATACTCTGTTAGATATTCATTTACATTTCGTAGTATTTTTTTTCTTAAAGTATGTGCAGCAAATTCTTTTTTATCTGATGATTTCCATACAGGAATTACATTGTGCGCATCAACCTGAAAAAATGGAATCTTTATTTTCTCTAAAACTTTTTTAATTCTACTTTTATATACTTTTAAAGGCGAAAAATCCGCAACTAACGTACCTATTTTTTTTGATTCAATAAATTCAGGGATGACATCATTAGCCTTACCTTTTAGCAAAAGAAAACGTATGTTATTTTTCTCTAAATTCCTTGCAGTCTGCTCTAGCCCTTTAAATAAAAAATCATAGTGTCTCACATTAGAATCTTTATACTTTCCTACGTATTGAAAACATACGTAAATAGGAACTTTGTTTTTCATAGCTATCAGTTGAGAAGCGATGAGCGCCCAATTATCTTTTATTCTTTTATCTCTTTGCATCCAATAGAGGACTCCTTTTCCACTAAAGGATCCTGGTCGCAAAGTTCTTATTCTACCTGGGTGAATCTTCAAAGGGAAAAGATAAAATTTTGAAGAAAAGTTAGATTATTTTCTCTAAATCGGAATATTTGTTAAAGGTAATTTTAATTTGGCTTGATACATCTGGAAGAAAATTCATTCCAGATCCACCAAAAATCACTTTAACCTTTAATTTTTTAGCAAGACTAACTATTTTTTTTACCTGAGAAGCTGTTTTCGCTAAATTATCTTTTACTGTAGCCATACAACATTGCATGTCACACAGATAAAAAAGCAACAGATCTACATTTTTTTTATCAATCACTTCTTGTAAACTACCTAGTTCTGCATGTGAACCAGTATTAAGTACATTATAACCATTGTGCCGTAAAATAATTTCTGACATTACCACACCTAAATCAGGTAAATTATCTTCAAAGTTAACGCAGAGTGCAGTTTTACCATTAAAGGAGCCGTTTGGCTTATTTTGGTTTAGGGACTCAACTGACCGGGTAATTAATTTTCTACTAATAAATGCCTCTACATGGGATATATAATTCTGACTAAGTGCATTCTCAACTATCATCGATCCTGGATCGATAATTTCATCACAAATTGTTGAAGCTGGAATTCCTTTCATGTAAGAACCGTTGATAATATTACTAACTGTTATTTCATTAGATTCAAGACTAGCATCTGCTAAAATTTTTGCTAATTCTTTAAAATCACATTTATTAATTAAATCGTAAACTGTCTTATGTTCTAACTTTTCTAATCCCAAACCAAAATTTTTATCAGAGTTCTTATTATTTTTATAATAATCTCTAACGTGCTGCATGGTAAACTTTCTATGTCCACCAGCTGTTTTCGAACAACCTAATGTACCATTTTCCGTCCATCGTTTGAGGGTAGATATATTTACACCTAAAATTTCCGCTACATCATTAGAACTGAGATATCTCATATATTAATATACATAATATTTGGTTTAATTAAAAATATAATTTGAGCGTTATGATCTTTATTCATTCGAACTATACATTAATTGCATTCTTTAATTTTTTATATTCGGCTTTCATGTCGTTTGATTTTTTGTCATAAAGTCTAACCATCATAGCCATTCTAGGGTTTTTTAAAAAAAAAGACCTTTTATCATTTATAAATTCCCAATACAAAGCATCCCACACATTAGACCAATCTCCTCTTTTGTAGTCACTCATTTTTAAAATATAATTACTTCCACTTATATATGGCTTTGTAGACATTAAACCTCCATCAGCAAATTGACTCATACCATATACATTTGGTACCATTACCCAATCATAAGCATCAATGTAAAGCTCCATAAACCATTTATAGACTTCATCAGGACATATCCTCAGTAAAACAAAAATATTTCCCATTATCATTAAACGTTCAATATGATGGGCATATGCACTATTAGTAGATTTCTTTATTACGAAATCAACAGGGTCTAATCCAGTTTCTCCTTTGTAATATGATATTGGAATTTTTTTATTAAAGTTCCAAAAATTATTTGTCCTTTGCTTCACTCCGCTTTCTTGATAGATACCTCTTATAAACTCTCTCCAACCAATAATCTGACGTATGAAGCCTTCTAAAGAATTGAGAGGAATCGATTTTTCTTTTGATTTTTCAATAACAAGATCTAAGATCTTTTTGGGATTAATGAGACCAATATTTAAAAATGGTGTCAACACTGAATGAAATAGGGTTGAATTAATTTTTGGTATTGCATCTTCATATGGACCGAATAGTTCAAGCTTTTTATCTAAGAAATTTTCAAATGACGTCGCTGCCTGTTCATGACTGCAAGCAAAATTAAAGCCTTCCAAATCTCCTAAATTATCGGGGAAATGAGTCTCTACATTATTTACTGATTCGGTGAATAAATCAGTATCAAATCTGATTAAGGGATCAACTGGTAAACAGATATTTTTAGGTAGTTTCTTTCTATTTTGTTCATCAAAGCTCCATTTTCCACCTAAGGGCTGGGTATTCGAATCCATCAAGATATTATATCTTTTTCTCTGTTTCTTGTAAAAATTTGCCATAAAGTAAAACTTTTTATCTGTAAACTCATTTTTTACATCTGTACTGTTAAGAAGAAAATTTGGATTATCGTAGCGAATAATTTTTGCGCCTGTATGGTTAGAAGCATGCTGGATTCTTTTATTAAGCTCAAAATCAATAATTTCTGCAACATGGATTTCGGTTATTTCATTATCTACTATTATAGAGGAGGTGTAATTATTATTTGATAGAAGATTGTGAGAAATTCTCCTAATATTGTATCCAGCCTCTCTTAATCTTCTTGCATAATAGGACATGGATAGGTAATGAAGTAAAATCTTCTTTTTATTAAAATTAAAAAAGAATTTTTTGTCTTTAAAAAACAAGGGATCTTCAATAAGAAAAATAATTCTATTTTTTGATAATGCTGGATGAGGATAAAAAAGCTGATTTGGATATATGAATGTAACTTTCATAGTAGTCTGAATCTTTTATTTGACCGACATCTTTTACTACAATACTTTACTTCATCCCAACATTTAGACCATTTTTTTCTCCAACTAAATGATCTATCACAAGTAAGACATATTTTTTTCGGCAAGAATTGTTTTCTCAAGTAAAAAAATTACAGTAACTCTAAGATTTCTTTTCCATTAGGATCTACTCCACTTTTAAAATACTGGATTAACTTACCTTTCTCGTCAATGATATACTTACAAAAGTTCCAAGAAGGAAGTGAGCTATTCCAGCCATTGAGATCAGGGTCTGATAACCACTCATATAGCTCGCTAATTGGATTTGACTTTATTTTTTGTTTTTCAGTAAGCGGAAATGTTACACCATAATTAAGATTACAAAAACTCTTTATTTCATCTAGTGTTCCTGGTTCTTGTCTACCAAAGTCATTACATGGAATGCCAATTATTTCCAATTTATTTTTGTAATTTTTGTAAAGCTCTTGTAAATCAGCATACTGGCTAGTATAGCCACACTTTGATGCAACATTAACTAACATAACTTTTTTACCTTTGAGCGATAGCAAATCAATCTTTTTCCCATTTATATCATTTATTGATAAGTCATAAAAAGACTTTTCCATTTTACTTGGACCTCCTGCTATTATACTGCTACTAAGAAAAGAAAATATGATGATTATTAGAAAAGCTGGTTGAAAAAACAATCTTAAAATTAAATTAAAATATACAGCTGTCATAAAAAATTAACTATGACCTAAATATTCTGGAAAATCAATATTTAGTTCTTTAGATTTTTTGTTTAATCTAGAGCTCATTTTCTCAACATATGCATTATTAGATTTTTCATCAATCATTCTTAAATAATCATCTACATAATTATTAATCTCTTTACTGGTAATTATAAGTTTACTCATTAAATGCATAGGACGAATATTCTGTAATTCTTTATCTGACTGATCTAATGATATTCTCCTAAAAATATACTCTCCAATATTCTTTGAGCTTTTTGTCCAATGTGTTTCTTCGAATTGTGAAGATTTGAACCTATCACTTCTTAATGCTGGTTTCTTCATTTATTTACCTCTTATTTTGTTGATGACAAACCACCGTCTACAATGAAATTTTGTCCGGTGATCCAATCGTTTTCAGGATTAATTAAAAATCTTATCATGTTACTAATCTGCTTTGGCTCTCCAATCTTATTTAAAGCTAGCATCTTAATGCTAGCTTTTAAAATGATAGGATTACTAGTAATTTTTTTAGATAAGGGAGTATTTACCAAGCCTGGCGAAACTGTATTTACTCTAATATTTTTCCTGGAATATGTTTTAGCAGCTGACTTAGCCAGCCCTTCAACTCCAGCTTTTGCGCTAGAAATTAATTCATGATTAGATAAACCAATACTTGCTGCAGCAGTAGACATTAAGACTAATGAACAATTCTCTAATAACTTGCCGGCTGAACGAACAACACCGAAAGATGACTTCAAATTAATATCTATGGTACTATAGAAATCTTCTTCGGATGATAAATGAGCTGGTTTTAAAATTAAATTTCCGGGCAAATTAATTATGGCGTCAATACTGTTAAATTCTTCTAGACCTTTTGTGATAAAATTTTCTACTTCTTCAAATTTTGAAGCATTCATTTCAATTGATTTATAAGGGGTCTCAACCTTGTTTTTGTGGAAGCCAACCAATATATTGTTAGCGGGATCCTTCATAAGATCAAATAATAATTGAGAACCAATACCTCCAGCACCACCTATAATCAAAATATTCATTAATTCACCTTGTATAAGGCTTGAAATATCTTACTATTAGAAGATGACAGGCCTCCGCTTAACGACCATCCTTCCCTAAGTAATTCATTAACTTTAGATACAAAATCACCTGAATCTTCTTCAAAAGCGGATATGATACAATAATTTTGTTCTATAAATACACTAACACTACTCAAGAAGTGCCCCTGTCTATTTTTTCTATGACGTTGGAGTCAGGATCTGTACTGTAAACAAACTGAATTCCATCTCTATGAGTTCTTTTATTATTAAGATTTGCAACTTTTTCATCGATAACAGCAAAATGAGGAGGATGTTGACCTGGAGTAACCAATGCAATTTGAATATTTTCAAACTTAAGCAATGCCCATGTTTCATCCTGATGCTTTATATCACATTTGAAGTTTTTGGTATACCACTTGACCGAATTTGAGATATTTTTAGATTCGACAGCAATGTGATCTACATGAGTTAATTTCATGATGGATCAATTACCTCCGAATTGTGATAGTACTTATTTTTAATTCTTTGTGCACAACTCGGACAAGTGCCCTTCTCTTTACCGTATCTAGGAAAATTGTGGTAATACTTATAATCGATGGTCTGATTGAAAATCATAACCTCCCACACTACTTTACAAACCGGACAAGCTCTAAGATCATTGTCTGCTTTTTTTGCGTCAAAATTGTTTGGGACCCTTTCTTTTCTTTCATTAAAATGCTTTAGGTCAGTTCCTTTTGCGACTGCTTCTAATATTGATGACATAATAACTCCTTTTTAATTGTATATAAAATTAAAATGGCAATATGTGAGAGTCAAGTATTTTTTGAGCGTTTTGAGCGTTTATAAGAAATGAGTTTTAATAGTATGATATCGGCTTCAAAATCATGGAATAAACTAACTTGGAACCCTTATTAATTTCTAAAGTCAACCTACCCTCTTTGTAGGAAGCAACCCCAGAATACTGCTCTGGAAGTTTTATCTTTGGGTTTGCTCTGTCAATGTTCCAAATGAAATTGTTCTCTTTTCCATCCCATGAAAAATATTTATCCCATTTTATGTTTCCAATGAGTTGATTTTTCTGAACTAAATCATAAGGTTTTGGTGTTAGGTATGGTTTATTTTGTGTTTCAGTAACATATGGACCAGGATCTACATACGAAGTATCTGAGAATGTAGTTATGAACAATCGAACGTACCCTGACCAATCTTGAAACCAGACTTCATTTTTTGGATTTCCTTCCGAAACCCATTTTACATTTGTGAGAGAGAGTCCTTTTTTTGATTTGGATATACCTGCTGATAGAATTAAAAAATATATTAAAAATCTATACTTCACTTTCATGACTCCTTAGAATTGAATTCCACAGTCTTCCTTCGAGCAAATTAAACCAAATTTTGTATGTAATTTTTCTGATAACAATTGGAAATAACATCAAAGGATAGACAAAAAACTTCTTGAAAATATTTTTTTCTTCGAAATAGATTTGATCAATTATCAAAGCACCTGATTCATGAGGCTTTACAATGTGGCGATGCCTCCAGCTTTTTAACCCAAAAGGGAGAACCAATCCTCTATCTTCAAATGATAAATGATCTCGATCTATCTTATAATTCTCATGGACCACAGACATTTTTCGCCATCCAAAAAACCAAAATAAAAAGGAGGCTTCTTTATTATTGTCAATGCCTTTCCAACTAACAATTTTGACCGGCTGACCTAAAATTAAAAATTCAATAAACTCATATGAGTGAAAACAACGTATTACATCAGCAGGATTAACATTGTTTATAAAGGTTTTTTGTGTGAAAGGCATAATATTAATTTTAAAAAAATTATCAGATCTAATTATGTATTACTTTAATTATATTACAGGATCTGAAGAAGAATAAAGACACTTATAGACAACATTGCTACCGAAGCAATGTATCTCCTAAAATTACTCTTTAATCTCAAATGTGTTACTACAGCTCCAAGCATTAACGCACTAATACCCAGGGCTCCAATCTTAACAAGTTCTTCATTAGGGAACTGTAACATCGTAGCGAATGATAATTTTAAGATCCCCACAAGATCACGTACCCATGATGGAAGATTATATTCAACAAACTCTTTTCTAATATTATCATACCTAACAACCCACACAAAAAAAATTGCTACGCTTGATATAATTTTTAAAGCTTCTACGATATTGGCTAAATAAGAATCCATTGATTAACTATTGTAACTATTTAAATCTATTATTCAAAAAATTAAACTACAACCTATTTTTGACCGTTTTGAGCGTTTTAAGCGTTTTATCTATTCTATAGCTATAAGTACTTCATTTCTTCGAAATGGTGGTAGTGCCCAAGGACTGTTATATTGAGCTACTAAAAAATCACCTTTGCCAATATATGCATTATTCCTTAAATATTTCTCAAGCTGTTTTTTATAGTATTTCGTTCTAGATTTAGTTGCCCAACCACCAAATTTTACCACTGCAGTTTTTCCTAGATTATGAGTCTCTATTTTAACTTGATTATCATTAGGAGTGGGTAATGATGATAAAGTATGTTTTTTGGGCATAACGAAAACAATGTCATAAATGTCTCTCTCATTGGGCACATTTGCAATCACGGGAGCGGTCATTGCTATACTTAATTGGCTTTCATTTCCTCCAAAAATATAATTAGCAATTTTCCTGAAACCTGCTACCGTAGCTTCTTTATAATCATTTTCAACAGTAGTCTTTGCTACCAAAAAAGATTTATACTCTCTTAGTTCAAACCTTCCTTGACTATCCAATAAATTATAATCGGGTGTTTCAATTGCCATAATTAGATTAAAAATTGTTATTAAAAACAACCAAAATATTTTAATAAGCTTTTGCAAAACATACTCCCTTTACTCATTTGACGAAAGGAATAAGAACAGGCGTTCTTTTTTTATATTTTATATATTCAGGTAAATCACCCCACTTTTTATCAGCACTTTCTTCTAATAGATTTACACCACTAATCCTGGTCAACAAAAAATAAATAAAAATTGGAGAAATAAGGGTTATATATTGAAAACCATGGAGAGTTGGAAGAGAAACGAGCGCGATTCCTATCCAAAGTATGATCTCACCGAAATAGTTAGGGTGCCTAGAGATACTCCATAAGCCAGAACAAATAAAAGTCCCTTTATTACTCTTATCTATTCGAAATTTCCTCTTTTGTTCATCTGCTACAATTTCAAATACAATTCCAATGATCCAAATTATAACTCCAAAATAAAAAAGAAAATTATTATCCAATTTTTTATTGTTAATAATAAGTGTTAAGGCATTTGCCGTTGTAAGGAAAACCCAAAGGCCAGACATAGTCCACCAAACAAGATATTTTGAAAAAGACTTCTTTGCCTCACGAAATCGACGATCTTCACCCACTCTTAAAACTCTAATAAAAAGGAAAACTCCCAATCGAATTGCCCAAAAAGATACCATCCCAATGATAATTTTTGTCCTAATTTCTAAACTTTCACCGGATGAATACGACGTTAATGAAGTAGCGATGTAAAGCGTAACCAAATAAGCAACCGTTCCTGTAATATCATAAAATTTTTCTGTTTTTGCCAAAAATGAAGGGATGAAAATTATCCAATGAACCAAGAAACTAGTAACCATACAAATAATTAAAATTGGGAATCCATTATACGATAATGACTCATATCCTCCTCCTAAAGCAATAATCCAAGCGAAAGATAGGATAATGAAAACATTGATATAATCTTTGACCTTAGATGTCATATTTAATAAATGATTCTCATTCTTTTTAAAAATTGAGTAGCCAAAAATCCAAAATCATATTCATACCATTTTACAGCAAAATTTATATTGTTAGGTTTGTAATGGTGATTGTTTTGATATAATTCGCCCATCATCAAAAAATCTAATGGAAGAGTATTTTTAGAGTTGTCGTTGAGAGAATCAAAATTCCGGTAACCACTCTTATGACCAAACCAATTAACAATAAATCCATGTATTGGACCCATCATTATGTGAATGGGCAAAAATATATATTGCCAATTTGCTGTTGAAAAATGGTAATAAAATAAAAAATAAATTAAAATAAATGCTGCTCGGGTGATTAAGGACTCAGCGATTTTTTCCATTATTTCCCACCTAGGAACGGTAGAATCGTTTCTTTTACCTTCTGCAAAATCATTAACAAGCTTTCTGTACTCCACAACAGTTGCGAGATTAAATGAGATAATATTTTTAATATGAACAGGCGAATGAGGATCATTAGGTGTATCAGTATGTGCATGATGTTTCTTGTGCATAACGCCATATGCCGCAGGATGCAAAAATGAAGAACCTTGAAAAAGAAATGTTAAAAAATAAAATACTTTCTCTACAAATGGTGTCATTTTAAACATATTATGGGAAGCATATCTATGTAAAAAAATAGTCTGGAAAAATAATGATAAATACCAATGTAAAATCAATGCAAAAAATATAATCATTACCTAAGTCACCTCTTAACAAACCTGTAGTGAGAAACTCCCCATTCCCTACCACTATTGTATCCAAATAATTTTTCACAAGACATGAAAAATATCCTCCATCTTTGGAACCAAATACTCGCATTCTCCACACCATAAGTTTTCTCAAATATTTCTAATATAGAACTTCGATTCCTATCCATATTTTTTAACCATGCTAGGGATGTTTTTTCGTAATGGGTACCGGACAACCTCCAAGTAGATTCAATAGATAAATTATCTTGGAAGTAAAGTAAAAGCTGATGTGAAGGCATCATACCTCCGCTAAAAAACTCTCTAGCCATCCAATCACCTTCATTATTGTCTTCAAATGGATAAACAAGAAACTCATGAGAGAAGATATGAATAAAAAGTTTTCCGTCTTTTTTGAGAAAAGAAGAAACTTTCTCTAAAAGTTTCTTATAGTTTCTCATATGCTCGAACATCTCAATTGAGACAACACGATCATGTTCCGAATCAATAGAAAAATCATTCATATCTGCGGTAGTTACTGAGATATTATGAAGTCCATCTTTCTTACACCTATTTTCGATAAATAACTTCTGATCTTTTGAATTACTTACCGCGGTAATTTTACTTTTTGGAAAGTTTTTAGCCATGTAGCAAGTCAAAGATCCCCACCCACATCCTAACTCAAGAATGCTATGACCATCCTTTATTTCT
The DNA here is from genome assembly GCA_902602795.1 of uncultured Fidelibacterota bacterium. Taxonomy (GTDB): domain Bacteria; phylum Fidelibacterota; class Marinisomatia; order Marinisomatales; family UBA1611. Next base: position 15,120 of record CACKSF010000007.1, on the reverse strand, counting down.
GCTCTCTCACAACTTAGTTTTAACATAGCGGTTTCGGAGTCATTGAGAGAAAAAATACCTTCAGGCCAATAACCGGAACTATATTTGAGATTTGAACCTAATACAACCTCAAAGAATTTTGGAGGGACTTCATAATGCTGCTCATTTGCTTTTTCAGGAACCAATGCTATTGGACTTTTTTTCATGCCCTGCACCCAATCATCGTGTCTTTTTTCAATTTCATCAGGTGAAGAATTTTTTGCAAAATCAAGTCTGACCTTAGATAATCGTTTTATACCAATTCTTATAAAAAAATCAGGCAAAAATCCTTTTTCAGCCAGTCGAATTAAAAAACTAATCATTTCTAATACCTTATATCAATATCTCGAGCACCTGATTTTGAAAAAACTAGTTGAACATCGCCTATGTTCCTTTCTAAAAATCCTGCCTCACAAAATACAAAATAAAATTCCCACATTTTGATAAATGCTTCAGAAAAACCCATCTTCTTAACTTCTGGGATTACTTTCATAAAATTCACTTTCCATCGGTTCAAGGTTTCAGCATAGTGCTTTGTTATATCCTCCATATCCACAATGGCTAAATCTGTATATTCTTTAATTACATCAGAGATTTGTGCTACCGATACTAAACAAGATCCTGGGAAAATATATTTTTTTATAAAGTCTACTGAATTTTTATATTGCTCAAAATTTTGATCATTATAGGTAATACCTTGAATTGCGACAAGACCATCTTCTTTAAGTAATGAAGATATTTTTGAAAAATATTGTGGAATAAATTGATATCCAACAGCTTCTATCATTTCAATAGAAACAATTTTATCGTACTTACCTTCTATTTTTCTATAATCTTTATTGAAAATATTTATTTGAGAATCTAAACCGGAACTTTCAATTTTTTTGCTTGCATATTCATATTGAGCATCTGAAATAGTAACTGTATCAATAGTGCAACCATATTGTTTTGCAGCGTGTAATGAAAAACTTCCCCATCCAGTGCCGATTTCTAAAATGTGATCATTTTTATTTAGCTTTAATTTTCTACATATCCTATCAATTTTTTCTATTGAAGCTTGTTCTAGTGAAACCGAATTATCCTGGAAATATCCACATGAATATGTCATTGTGGGATCTAGCCATAACTTGTAAAAATCATTACTTAAGTCATAATGCGCTAAGATATTTTGCTTACTTCCCTTCAGTGTGTTTTGCTTCCTCCAATGAATAAATTTATTTATTGGGTTTATTAATTTTGCAAAACCAGAATCTAAGGATAAAAATATTTTTTTATTTTTTAAAACAATTTGAAGCAAAAGCACAAGATTATCTGCTGTCCAATATCCTGCCATATACGCCTCTGCTACCCCAGTTACTCCACCACTTCCTAAAAAAACATAAAATTCATTAGAATGAATAGTTACAGTAACCTTATCATCTGATTCAGAATCACCAAATAAAAGTATTTCATCTCCATCAAGTATTTCAATTGATCCATATCGAAGATGCTTAAATTTATTCATCACACCTTTTTTGAATATTGAAGAAAGAAACGAACTATTTTTCGAACTTGGGACCTGGTCTGCTAATTGATTTACTTTCATTTCTATTATGTCTTACTTATTCCTTTCAGTTTATCCGGATGAACAAAAAATGGCGCTCTTTTTATCCAGAGCTTGAAGGCTTCCATGTGTATGCGAAGTACTACGAAAGAGGTTATAAATGGGAACTTCAAAACTTGTTTTAACAATTCTTTAACAGTAAATGGATTGCGAACCATATCTAGGGTAGCATCAAACACTTTTTTTTCTGCTTTAAAATTTATCATATTCACATTTAGTTTACTTTGTGGTTCTGAAAATAACCACTCGTACTCATGGTCCATCCCCCAAAATGGGCTGACATGGAATTGCTTTTTAAAGTTTGATTTTATTTTTTTATCATCACTCTGATTCTCTAGGACATAAGCATGTCTCTCTTTCCAAGGAGTATTTGTCACCTCTGCTAAAACTGCTTCAACTTTTAAATCATTCTTATCAAAACAATAGTAGAAACTTACTGGGTTAAAACAATAGCCAAAATATCTCAAATGGGTAAGTAATCTAATAGGTCCCTTGACTTCCAATCCAATAGTTTTATAAACAGTATCGCGAACGGATTCAGATAAATCTTTCTTCGGATCTCCGTGATAGTCTTCTCTATGAAATGATACCAATGCTTTTTTATTAACATTCCAAAACCAAGATTTTTTTAAAAAACTATTTACTGTGTTTAGATCAATATATGCCATAAATAAGGGATATTTGAAAAAGTGGTTAAAGGGCGTAAACCTTCTGTGCCCTACTACTCCAGTATATAAATAATTTTTTTTTGATAAGCTCATAAAGTTTCCCCAAACTGGCTACATACATCTAATGCACTAACCACACCATCCTCATGAAATCCGTTGTGCCAATATGCACCACAATAAAAGGTGTTATTTTGTCCACTTATTTCTCTTTTACGCTTTTGCGCGTTTACGCCTTCTTTTGTAAAAAGAGGATGCTCATAACTGAGATTTTTAATAATTTTGTTTTTATTAATCATTTCAGAACTATTTAAAGTAACACAAAAAGTTTTTGAAGAGTTAAGGCCTTGCAAAATATTCATATTGTAGGTTAAAGCAACAGGATCTTCTTTTCTAGCATCTAATAAATAATTCCAACTAGACCAAGCAGATTTTCTTGTTGGCAAGATCGAATGGTCATGATGCAAGACAGCATCATTTCGCTGATAAGGAAGCAAGCTTAAAATTTCTTTTTCTTTATCAGTGGGTTGCTCCAATAATCTCAAAGCCTGATTACTATGAGTAGCCATCACAACGGCGTCAAATTTTTCTTCTGACATATCTACGCCAAATTTTATCATTACCGATTTTTCTTTTCGAATTACACTATGAACAGGAGTTGATAATCTTATATTTTTCTCAAATCCAGAAATGATTTTTTTCACATATTGCTTGGAGCCACCTTTTATTACCCACCATTTAGGTCTGTCTAAAATTTGTAAAAGGCCATGATTTTCAAAAAATCTTATAAAAAAAATAGCTGGAATATTTAACATACTAGATGGCTTTGTGGACCAAATTGCAGCTCCAATTGGAATTATGTAATTATCAATAAATTCTTCAGAGTAATGGTTTTTGAGCAAGTATTCTCCCAAGGTCAAGTTCTTATTTAAACTTGGCAGGTCTTTCCTGGCCTCTTTATTGAATCTTTTCATGCCTCCTAGCATCCGAAAAAAGGAAGGACTAAACAGGTTCGATCGTTGAGCAAACAATCCATTTAACGAATGTCCCGCATACTCTAAATTTTTACTGGGCGATTTAACGCTAAAACCCATCCGAGTCACCTGCCTCTCGACACCTAGAATATCAAGAAGTTTTATAAAATTTGGATATGTTCTTTCATTATAAACAATAAAACCAGAATCAACACTCCAAGTTTTGTTATCGTTTTCAATTTCATGAGTATGAGTATGGCCTCCTATATAATCATTTTTTTCAAAAAGAGTAATATCATGCTTACGATTCAAAAGATAAGATGCTGTAAGCCCAGAAATTCCTGATCCAATAATTGCAATTTTCATTTTTTCATTAATCTAAAAAACTTATTTGGACCATATTTGAGGCACTTTTTGTATCAAAGAAATATCGTATCCAATTTTAGATAAATTATCTAAAATCAGATTATAACGTTTTTCTTCCATCTGCGGATCTCGAGCCATGATCCATACATACTTTTTAGATGGATAACCAATAACAGTGTAACTATAATCTTCATCTAACTCAATAATTAAAAAAGGCAATTTAAAAGGCCAAAGAAATTGCATTCTCCACTCAGCGTTGGTTTCTGTATTGAATACAAAACCTTTTGGGCGATATATTTTTTTTTCACCTTCAGGAGATCCTTTGTAAAAAGAAAAAGTGGTATGAATTATTCCATCGCTAGAAAGCTTATAGGACTCTATTGCATTTGTAGCATTTTTTTCAATAAAAGTTGGAATATTTGCAATGACATACCAGTCCCCCATGTATTTTTCTAAATCAACGTAATTTACTGTTTTCATTATTTCTGTACTTTTAAAATCAGATCTATCATTGCAATTAGTAAGTGTAATGGATAGCAAAATGATAATATAAAATTTAAAAACCATAGAATAATAATATTAAATTAATTTCTATTCAGATACCTATTTTGTGCCTCAGCGATAACATCCTCAAAAATATTAACTACTGAAGTTTTATTAATCATATCAATTAAAAAAGTTGGCAAAGATCCTCCTGGATCCATATATAATCGGTATGATAGAGATATTTTGTTATTTGATTTTTTTTCAGCCATCCACAGTCCTGCTCCATCGCTAAGATATGTCGCAGAATGATTTTTCTTATCTATTACAATCTCATTTTGGTCAAGCAAATACCAATGAATGATTGAAATACTATCATCATCTTTAAAGCCACTAGGATGCATGCGAAATAAGTATTCTCTGTTATCAAAAAAGGGGATGTTGATCGGAATAAATTGATATCCATCCACAAAATGTGTCGTTCTTTTTATCTCGTTTGAAATAAAAGAATCCGAACTTTTTAAAAACTGTTTATAATTATTTACATCCATAATGACATTCTGCAGTATGTTTTTTGGTAGTTCTATATCTTTTTTTACCATTACTGCAAACAGATCTCTTTCTTGGATTTCTTTGGTACTTACTAAATTATTTGATGAAGAATCTAATACTTCCCACCCAGTATTATCATGCAATGAGTTTAAAAGGTTCATTGGCTTTGCATTTAAATTTCTTGGAAATAGGAGATTTAAACATAAAACAAGAAAAGAAACACCAATGATATAATATATTTTCATTAATTACTACTTATTACAAGTTTTTCATTTACCCAGTACATTAGTGGAACAGTAATTCCATAATAAATTGAAATAATTATTAGAGCAAGTATTGGAGCGGCATCAAATTCTATGGCTCCAAACTTTGCACCAGCCAAATAAGATAATGGACCAGAGATCACTCCAAGGACAGTTGATGCAAGATAACGATTATGGAGCCATGAAAGTGAATGGTTTATAGTTGCAGAAAAACCGCACCACATTGAGGTTATCCACAATGGAGCTATGTAGCTATCAGGAAAATATGTTCCATTATAAATGAGAATTCCAAAATAAGCCATGCATGTATCAATTACAGTACCAACAAATCCAAATAGAATAATTAACTTTAGCTCAGAGTAATTATCCAAAACACGAATTACATGTACTACCAAAAAAGCGATCATTAAAAATGGACCTAAATATATTATGCCAGATTTAACACCGAGCACACACCCCCACCAAGATGCTTGGAATCCAATTATATTAAAAATTTTGTTCACGTTAATTTTCAATTTACTTAAAGAATGGCGTTTTAAAAATATATAATTGAGCGTTATGAGCGTTTTTTTAAAAAAGGGAGACTAAACAAAAGAATCATAAATGTATAAAAGCTTAGGCCAATACATAGCATTATGATAAAATAATATGGCCAGTCTGGCATAAGTAAAGTGAAATTCACTCCTGCAGGTTTATCGAATGTAAACATATAATTACTACCTATTATATAGTTTATTGAAATGATTATTAATACTAAATATGTTGTCCACTTTATCGCATCAAAATAATCATACCAAGTAGGTCTATAACCATCTATTACGATACTAAGCATTACAAAAATTACAAGGCCATGTGCAAAAAAGTAATGAATAGATATATAAATCTGGTCCATCTGTGATAAATTAGTATTGACAAATGCAAAAAGAGACCCTCCAAATCCTGCAAAAAAGAACCAATTTTGCAAAATTCTAGACTGCTTATTCTTATTATAAAAAGGAATCAACAGAGCGGATATGTAACACATCTCTAAAGGAAGAGATGTTATATGAGACCAAGATCCATAATAAAACATGCTTACTTGAAATGCTAATTCATTGAATACAACTAGGTATCCAATCGTTTCAAGAATAACTTTTTTTGTTTTTTCAGAGCTACTTTTATATACCCATGCTACAGCTATACACAAAACAGTACTGATTATACCAAAAATGACGTGTTGGCTAGGTAGTGAAACAATAATATTTAAAATATCACTTAACATCGTATTTCAAACAAAATAAAATATCAAAATATTACTAATATTTTAACCAGTAATTTATTTTAAAGTAGACAGCATTTTCTTTTTCTAAATTCCATATTTTATCTAAAATATTATAATCACTTCTTTGGTTAAGATTATAAACAAAATATATCGTGCTTCCAGGAAAATATTCCCATCTTAGCACAAACGTACCAATTGTATTGAATAGTCTAAAATCCGGATTTTCATTTTCAGCACTTCCAAGATAATTATACGGATCTAAATTCATTGTTTTAGGCATACCTAAACGGAAAAATTCTTTGTAATCCATATTCGCATAAAAAGGTTGCACGTAGCATTGAAACGTAAGTCTAGGTGAGAATGTCCAATCTAATCTCATATTTATATCTTTGGTAAGGAGAACTGAATTCGCATAAACTCTAATAGTATCATTTAAATTCTGAATTACATCCACCCACTGCATATAACTAGGACTCCTATCCTGCATAGCATTTATTTCAATCATCAATGGTTCAATCGGTTTAGCTTTCATCCACAAATTTACCCGATACCCTCTTCCTCTTTTTTCTCCGTAACCGGAACCAATATCAGCACCAATTATAATTTTTTTTCGACGATCAGTGCTAAAAGACGGTCCAACATATCCCCATAATTCTGTTTTGTATATCCACGCATTATCATCTCTAAAAACATCCTCATCATTAAACCCAGGCAAAAATAACTTTCCGAAAAATCCAACACGCCAATAATTAGAAAACAAATTACTTTGCTCTATTTCAACTTCTCTTTCTAAAACTAATCCATCTCCGTTCCAATCTTGGGTATATTTAAACTCTAAATTATTGTTTACAAAATACCCCCATGGCTCTTGCCTCCTTAGTGCCAGACGAGCACCTGACCACGTAATATTATTTCTCCTTATAAAGCCTAAATCATTAATATCAAATTTATCATCATATGTACCAAACCAAATTCGAGCACTCCACCAATCCGCATTTAAATAGCCGATATTAAAACGAAATGCATTCCCAATATTATTATCCACATTAGATCTAATAATTTGACCATTAGAAAATAACCTATTATTAAGAAATTTTAAATTCCAGTCACCCCCGATTACGTTTGCACCTACAGCGTTCTCACGAATTACATTAGTACCCATCAATCCTATTTTTGATATTGTATTAAATATTGGGAATTCAAAACGTCCAATGGAGTAATTTGTTCTGGGCTCAACAATTATTTTTCGATCAGAAAGTGAATCATCTACTGTTGCCCTCTCTTCAGTAGTAATTGCACTAATAATCCCATAATTAACATTGGATGCTGTACTCCCCATGATCTTTGTAGCACCTGAAATTGTAGTGTAATTAGATAATCCATTTACTTCGCCCTCCTCAGGGATATAAAAGTTGGGCTTTTTTCCAATGCGTCTGGAATTAAATAGATTTATACGTTGAGAAAAAAAGTCGGATCCTTCAGAAAAAAAAGGCCTTTTCTCCTCATAAAATGTCTCAAAAGCAGTCAAGTTTAAAACGGATGGATCCGCCTCTACTTGCCCAAAATCAGGATTAAAAGTAACCTTCACAATTGTTTTTGAAGTTAATCCGTAGCGAGCATCTATACCCAAATCAGTATCTAAACCATTACTGCCCCCAGCCAAAAAATAAGGTACTAGCTCTAGCTGATTTGCACTAGGGATATCACTTAAACCCTTCAATACTCCAAGGGGAAGCATTATTACCGGAACAGATTTTTCTTTTCCAGGCCAATCTACTGTTTCTTGTAACCTATGAATCATTCTTTCAAATGAAATACCCCAAACCATGTTTAATTCATTCTCATATTGAAACATTGAAAACGGAAATTGAAACTCAGCAGACCAACCATTTTCATTAAATGCAACTCCAACATCCCATACAGCATCCCATGTTCGATCATATTCGTCAGAACCTGCAAGTGCAACATCAATAATTGCTCCAGACGCATTTACACCACAGAAATAGCCGTTATAATCATCATTCTTCGAATCTATCGTTACTCCCATCCAGTCAGAGTTATTTCCAAAACCATCCATCCAACTATCTCTTCTTGCCAGTGTTTTTTTTATCAATTTTGGCTTAGAGTCAAAAGCTTCCAGGAAGACATATAGATTTTCATCGTCATACATTACTCGCGCCGTAGTTTTTTCTGAAGGAGGAGCTAACTCTTTGGGATCTATTTGAAAAAATTCAGAAGTTACCTGACTGCCGGTCCATTCATCTAAACCCATAATACCATTGATCTCTATTTTATCTGTAGTTCGGTAAGCATTGATACTTTTTAGCCTTAAAGAATCTGGATTTGTATTTTTTAAGTAGCTCTTACTACTTTCACCAAAACACCAATGGTTTGATGCTATAAATATTAGCATATAACAAAAAAATTTAATAAGAAAAGACCTTGGAACTTTCAGATAATTAATGGACATGACTTCCCCAGTTGTAACTCAAATATATAAGACCCACTAATAGTATTAGACACCCGCTAACCAGATCTAAATTGATTTTTTTTTCAATTGCTTGAATTCTCGCAAGAAACAAATTTTTTGTAAAACTAAAAGTGGTAACAATCAAAAATAATATCATCGCAATTCCTAAAACATAAACGCCCATAAAATACATTATGGATAAAATATTTGGATGTATTCCAGTCAAGACAACCACTGCTAAAGAAGAACCACATGGCATTAAACCTGTTAAAAAGCCAACAGTAAGGGGGTTTTTTATCTTTGAATTAGTAAATTTTCCATGATCATGTCCACAATATTGATTGTGCTGATGTTTACTCTTATAAATTGCTCTACCAATTACGTACACACCAAAGAGAGCAATAACAAGTGGTGCAAACCAATGTGAAAGGTTATGCACAAACTTTTCCGCTATACCAACGAGAAAGATATTAAAAAGAATAGCGAAAATACTTAAGATAATAAGATGGCTAAAAAGTAAACTTATTGTAAGAAAAAGAATTTTTTTAAAATCTAATTTTTGTCCGACTGTATAAGCCAGTAAGAATGTTTTCCCATGCCCTGGCTCTAGTGCATGGAGACAACCAAGAAAAAATATAGAAGCGAACGTAAATGATTCCGTCACCAGGAAAATAGGTTTAGTGCAAAATCTTAAGTCAGTAAGTTCTTAATTAGCAAGAGCGGAGTCAACTATCATCAAGATGTCTAAAATATTAATAAATCCATCTAAATTCATATCTGCATTTTGTAATTGGATAGTGCTTAAATCGATGTGTCCAATAAGATAATTTACAGTAACGATAACATCCAATACATTTACATTGTTATCTGAGTTTATATCACCAAAATCAATGTTTAGAGGAGCGACAGCACCCGGTGGAAAAACTATTCTATCAATCCATGCACAGTCTTGTCCTGAACTAGTAGCGTTATCCTTTTGATATACCCAACTAAGAATATGTTCTCCTTGCGGCAGTGGTACTACATATTCAGTCCAATCACTATTCCCTCCAATTATTAGTTCTTGTGGTTCACCATCAATATAAAAATCTAAAAAGTCATAAACAGTTCCAGACCCGCCCATTTCTGATGATGCCTTAGCAGCAAATTCTAAATTCCCATCATATAAAACATTCATTACAATACTTAAATCAGAGGTCTGGTTATTATTAATATCGCCAGATTTTGCTGAAAAAACACCCGAGTGTGATTCTGAGCTAATTACCCAATCAGCATCTCCACCATGATCCCATGCAAATGCGGAAAAATCTGCAGTCTCGAAGTCTTCAATCATAAGACCTAGGGTAATTGGCAAAGATATAACAGATGAATAAGGTGTATTTAAAGAACCAACAACAATTCCAGATACCGAGCTATGTCCAATTGGTGCATCCATAGATGCTGTGATTTCTAAAGATAACGTAACTTGCTCGTCAACCCCCCACCAGTAATCATTATTACTTACAATGCTACCAATAGTTAAAAAGGGATCACTATTAGTTGATTCAAAAATGGGGTAATTAACTGGTGAACTTCCAATATTGTCTAATACTATATCAAGATTAGCTGTTTCACCAGGATCAAGAGTTCCATTTAGATCATTCAGAAATTCAGTCGAAACTACTTGATATGCAGGAGAATAAACATCTAAAGATGAGGTATACTCCCACGATTCATTCTCATTCGTAACTTGAATGATAAAAGGAATTTCTATCCCATTATCAACATTCCAGCTTACCATTAATTCAAAGGGACCAACAGTTATCTCTTCGTTTGGATAAACTGTTTCTATTACAACTGAATCTGTTATTATATCAGCCAATGTGCCATCATGAGAAAGAGTAAATACTAGCTCACCAGAAGGATCTTGCCCAACGTTTTCAAAAAAAGTGTAAAGATTAGCCGACTCACCATAATCAAGGTGATTATTGTTACCATCTAAAATATTAAATCCATTCATAAGCATATATGCACCTTCAGGAGCAATAATATTTAAAGATGTCTCATATGGAATTTTATTGTAAGCAGTCACTACAATTTCAATCGTTCCAGGAACATCTAGACCCTCATCAAATGATAGAGTAATACTTCCTTCGACATCTGTATATCCAGAAGATAGCAGTTCTCCATTTCTGGAAACAGAAACAAGTGCTCCATTTACCGAGGTTTCTACTAATATTTCTGTAGCGCCTAGTAGTACTATATCGCTGTGTTCGACTTCCATTAAAGTAGGTGTGTCCGTCCGAACTACTACAGAAGGATCGCCAAAAATAGTCCAATAATATGTTTCATTATAGCCTTGTGATCCGTAATCGTCATTCATTTTATTCATACCATTAAAGGAAAGACCTCCAAAGGTACGTTTTATGTTACCTGAATAAGACTCAGCTAGTATCGCATTCATCTCATCTTGACCAGCCATAGGAGGATTCCAACCCTGATTTACTGTAGACATTAAAGTTGCTATAGCTCCAGTGGGATTACCATCTGAACCAATAGCTCTAAGCCATGTTTCAGCAAAACAAGTACCAATATGAAATTCTCCGTTCACACAAGCAACAGACCAAATAAAAGGCCACTTTCCACCATTTTCTAAGCCATTAACATCTGTATTATTCATAGGACAACCATTACCAAAAGACCCATTGGAACCATGTCCTGTATAATTTAAAATCGATCGACCCTCATTTAGAGCTGCCTCCCCTTGAGCAACAGTACCTGAAGGATCGTAAATTTGATCGATCTCTAAATATGTATAGTCTAATAGTAAATCTCGAATGATGTCCATATGCTCATTATCATATTCACCGTTATCTCCAGGGCCTTGATTTGATGCAAATCCAGAACCTTTTTTATACCAATCACCAGACAAGTCTGGGTTCATTTCATATGTTATTGTACGATTCACCATAGTTTCTACGTGGCTACTTGTTTCTGCTGAAAAACGGCCTATTATTAAATCAGGATACGAATCATTGCCTGATACAAATGAAAGAGAATTATCTGATGGACTATTAGACCCTGCACCATCTGAACGACGAATAGTTTCTATCTGAGCAATATCTCCTACCAACAAAACATACGCAATTCCGTCCTCATAATATTTATCACTAATAAATTGTTCCATATCGTCAACACTACCAATATCTAAAATATCAACCATCTCTGTTGGAACCCCTTTATAATTCTTCCAATCAATAAAAGGCTGCATCTCATCGATAAATCCACCATGACTAATCACTAGCATAGATCCTTGTTCAGTTAATACATCATATCTTATATTATTTGGATAATTAATAAAATGGTCTTGATACATTTGCTCAAATTCTCTTGATCTTAATCCAGGAGGTCTAATAGTTAGAGGGTTAATTTGACTTTCACCATTTTTGCGTATCCCTACTTTAATGTTTGTGTAAACTCTCATAACCTTTCTCTTTGGATTGTACTGAAAAGGCTGAAACACAACTGTTTGACCTCTAAAAGATCGTAAAATATATGGATCTCTCAAAAATGAAATATTTTCTGGATACCACGCATCTAAATCATATACTTTCCCGTACGAATACGGGATAGTTTTAGGATCAATATCCCTAGTTACATTACCTTTCGAAGGAAGAATATTTTCTATAGGGACTTCATAATATTTTGAACTTAAAACAGAAATGTCCATTTTTGCTAAGTCAGGTATGATAACTGATTGCGTCATTCTAGGAAGTTCAGGTGCACCGTTTTTCAAAATAGGGACTCCACCCGGAAAAGTAATTTGACTACCTCCATCCTTTTCTTCTATGAAGTATCCACGTAATTCAAAAGATATTTCAATGTTGTCTTCCGAACTATTTTTAATTTCCAAATCAGGTTTAGAGGGGCTCGATGTTCCAGTATCTATCCAATCTTTAGAAAACAAGATTGAAATTGATAAGCATAATGAGCCGAAAATTTTAAATAAGTTTTTCATTAAATTTTAAGAATAATTATTAATTAGGTGCGTTCTAAAATATAGATTTTAAGATTTACAACATAATTATAAATCTAACGATACTATATCATATTAATCCAATATTGAATATTTTTTTTTAATTCTTTCAATTCAATAATTTTTTTTCTTTTTTCTAAACCTTTTGAAAAAATCTTCATCTTATTTATCATAGCATTTACTGCCAAAACTTTCTGTTCATTACTAAGGGAAACAGATTTAATAATTTTCTCCAATGATTGAATTCTATAAGATTCTATTCCATCATTTACTTTTGAAAGCTGATCAGTATGACCACCATATTTATAGATCAATGGTATGTCTAAGAATACAACTGGATATTTTGAAGTGATCCTTAACCAAAGATCATAATCCTCACACACTCTTAATGACTCGTCAAAGATCCCAATATCATTAAATACTTCTTTTTGAATTAACACTGATGAGGGAGATACTCTACATATATCTAAACATTTTTCAAATATATATCCTCCATATTTTTTATGCTTTTTCATTTGATTCACTCGAATTCCATTCCTTATCCAAATTTCATTCGTATGGAAGAATTTCATTTCTGGGTTTAAGCCAATTGCTTTTACTTGTTCATATAGCTTATTTGGTAGCCACTCATCATCCGAATCTAAAAATGCTACCCAGTCTCCGTATGCATTTTCTATACCAATATTTCTAGCGGAGCTTACTCCCTGATTATTTTGATAAATATACTTTATATTTTGGAATTTTTTCTTGACCCATTCTTCTGTACCATCTTTAGACCCATCGTCGATAATTAGAATCTCGAATGGTGATAAGGATTGATTCTTAACAGATTGGATTGCCCTTCCAATAGTCTTTTTCCGGTTAAAGGTAGGAATAATAACTGAAATCTTCATTTCTAATTCTAAAATAAATTTTTTGGATATAGCCCATCTTTAATTAGTTTTTTTATCTCTTCCATGACATAAGATTTGTCTTCTTTATAAGTGACGCCAAACCATTTCGCACTACTATGAAGAATATGTACTGATTTTTTATCAGTTTGTATGAGATTATTTACTACGGAAGGTATTAAAAATTCACTTTTTAATGCATCGCCCTCTTCTTTTAAAAATTGAAAAAACATAGAGTCTAAATAACCAAATATATCAGGAGTAAACCCCCAAACATTCATAGAAACAGGCTCTTTACCATTTAAGTGAATATTTCGATCCGACCTCAGGCCCTCTTCTGACTTAATTAATCCGCCAGTTTCGATAATTGTATTTAATTTATTTTCTTTTAAAGTACAGAGGCCACGGGTAACACTTCCAAAATCAGAAAGAGTATTGTCTAATTGAAATGCAACCATAGAAAGTTCACTCCCACCATTTTGATAATAATCTGCAACAACCTGGAAGGACTCTAATCCATAAAAATCATCACCATTTATTGCAACAAATGGTTCTTGAATTATATCTTTAGCTGAAAGAATTGCGTGTCCTGTTCCCCAGGGTTTCTTCCTTTCTTCAGGACAAGTAAAATTTGCTGGAAGATTTTCAAGGTCTTGAAAAGCGTATTCGACTCTAATTTTGCCAAAATATTTATCAGTAATTAAAGACTTAAATTCTTTATGAAATTCTTTTCTTATTACAAAAACAACCTTTTCAAAACCAGCTCTGATCGCATCATAAACAGAGTAATCAATAATAGTTTCTTGGTTTGGCCCTACGGAATCTAATTGCTTTAGGCCTCCATACCTTGAACCCATCCCAGCAGCCATAACTAAAAGCGTAATATCATTCATTTTTTTTCCCTTCACTTAAGTAAAATTTTTGTTCCTTCATCCTTGCCTATAATATAGGCTCTTCCACCAACAGATTCTATTGCACTAGCAACTTTCTTAGGGTTTTCTGGAGCATAAGCGAACATGCATCCCCCTCCACCTGATCCATTAATTTTGCCACCAAAAGCACCTGCTAGCTTTGAAGCGGAGAGCATAGATTCAATCTTTCTTGTACTCACATTCAAATCATCTCTTAAAATCTTATGCTGTTCATTTAATAAATGACCGAAATATGCAGGGTCAACATCTCTTTTGCTTAATTCTTTGAAACTCTTTTCTAATAAATTTCTATTTTTTATAGTAGCAAAGAACAAGTTTTTTTCTACTCTATTAAGGAACGATACATCCATATCGTCTTTACATGTATGTAAATCAAACTGCGATGTAACAGATCTTATTTTTTTAAAGATTTTCATTCTTAATGTTTTACATCGATTTAGAATATCTAAGGTGTTTTTCAGCTCCCCTGAGTCGCCTAATACAAAATTACCTAATTCGGAATCTATTTTTTCAACCGATACTTTTGGCTCTGATTTTATTAGCAACATTCCTCCACAAGAAGTAATATATTGATCCATCATCCCACCTGGCTCTTTAAATTCTAAACATTCAGTTTGATAAGCTAATT
>CACKSF010000006.1 GCA_902602795.1 uncultured Fidelibacterota bacterium | reverse complement strand
TCTCCTGCAATCAAAAAGAATTTAAGAGGTTCCCTCATATAAGGATTTTAAAAATCAAAACCGAAAAAGTATGGCTTAGATACAACAAAAAAAAGCAAAAGAAATATATTTTGAAGTGTTCGTTTTTCTGTTTTCAAGGTTTTTAGGATGGGAGCTGGTCTTAATTTTGACTTACTATTCCACGGTATGATTAATGGAATAATACGAGGAACGTTATTTTTATATTTTGAATAGTTTTGACCGAAGACTGTTAATAGCTTTTCTTCTTCTAGTGAAATAATCATGCTATATTGGAAAACAAAATAAAAAATTACAACTACAAGAAGTTGAAACATATATATACCACCTGAAAACAAAACCACCCCTGAGTAAATAAACAGATTACCAATGTATAGAGGATTCCTTGTCCTAGAATAAGGTCCTGATGTGCATAGTGATTTTGCTCCCACTTTGGTGGTTCGGGTCCTTCCTCCTGCATAACGAACTGCGTTTAGTCTAATTAGCTCGCCTAATATGATTAAAGCAGCTCCATACGCCCAAAATGGGTAGTTTAACTTTGAAAAATATAAAATTACGAAAACTATTGGGATAGGGGTGTAACTTCTTTTTTTAAATAAAAATGATCGTAAATCCATTAAATAAAATCCTTTTTAATAATTGCTTGTATATCTAATGCAATCGCTAACGCATCTGCTCCCGACTTCCCGTCTACAATTGGTTTTTCTTTTCCTAAGATTGAATTTGAAAAGTTTCTTAATTCGAGTTCAAGAGCGTCATGTTTTTTTATATCAGGTCTCATGTAGGATATGAATTGTTTTTTACCATTACGCTGGAAGTCTGCAGATTTTAAAATATCTGATTTGTAGCTTTTATTTTGTGTAATCTTGTATATTTCGGTACTACCTTTTAGTAAATCAATTGTAGAATACAAATTTTTTTGGAATAGTTTTATCTTCCTAACGTCATTTTGAGCAATTCTGCTCGACATAAGACTTGCCGTAGTTCCATTCTTAAACTTTATTCTTGCGTGTGCCATATCCAAGGAGTCGGTAATAATTGACATACCGGTTGCTTCTAGGGAATTAACTTCACTTTGTACTAGCGATAATAAAATATCGATATCATGTATCATTTTATCTAAAACTACCGGTACATCCGTCCCTCTTACTGTATAGGGGGCGAGCCTTTGAATCTCTATAAATTTGGGATTAATATTATAAGGTTCTAATGCTGTTAATGCAGGGTTTAGCCTTTCTATATGACCCACTTGAATAATCGTAGAGTTATTTTTACTTAAATCTAATAGTTTATTAGCTTCTTCTAGGGTGACTGTGATTGGTTTTTCAATAAAAACATGTTTTTTGTTTTCAATACACAATCTTGCTGTATTATAATGATTCGGTGTTGGGGTTACTATAGATAAGGCGTCCACATTTTCAATTAATTTTTTCAGACTTTGGAAGGGGATCGTTTTATACTTCTTTGCTACATAGTTACATCTTTTGATATCAGGATCATAAATACCCAAAAGATTAACATTTGGAATGGTTGCATAGTGTTTAACATGATGTATCCCGAGGTGGCCTACACCTACTACACCGATATTAATAGGCTTAATTGACATATGATAACCCAAAATTACACAATAGAATTATGAATTCGTACAATAGAAATAAAACCTAATTAAGAATCATGAAAAAACTTGCATTTGTTATAAACAAACAGCAATTTTTAGTACTATTCGAGGTATTTTAGGAGTTTCAAAATGGCTAACGATGTGAAATCGGGTATAGGATACTTAATTCCAGCTTCCGGTGTTGTCGGCTTTATTATTGCACTTTTATTGGGTGAGTTTCTTGTTAGTATTCTTATTACTGTATTAGGGATATTAGTCTGGTTTTTGTATATGCTTGTAATGGAATCTACAATTCCTAAGCAAATGGGAAACATGATCATGCTTTTTGGTGTAATGCTTTCTGTTGGTATCTTTCTGGGTTTTGGAGTTACTCAGAATTTATGGGGCGGTTTTGAGTTTAAACCAGAAGGTTCTTTGTTATCATTGATTATATTATTTTTTGCAATTCTTACCGGATTAAATTTTAGAAACCAACAATCAATATTGAGATCGTCTGGCCCTAGTTCTACTTCCTTGTCGGATGATGACCGAAAGTTTGTGTTAAGTGCAATTGATAAAGCTAAAAGTTCAAAGCAGTCAGAAGACGTTAATGACCCAAGGGTAATTGTTGTAAAACAAGAAGCTCCTGCAACGCTTGAGGAACCAGCAAAAAAAGAAGAACTAAATCCCTCAAACCCTTACGATCCTTATTTAATGGCAAACAACCCGTATTTTAGCTATCCACCAGAGTATTATGAAGAATATGACGATGATGAGTGGGATGAAGATGAATATGAAGACGAATATGAAGACGAATATGAAGATTAAATTAAATTTGTTTAAACGTTAAATTTAAAAAATATGCAATCTCCATCTTTAACAATATAGGCTTTGCCTTCTTGTTTGATAAGTCCTAGTTCTTTAAGTTTATTTTCAGATCCGTGTTTTAGTATTTCTTCGAAATTAAAAACTTCTGCTTTTATAAAGCCTCTTTCAAAGTCACTATGTATTTGGCCTGCTGCCTGAGGCGCATTTATCCCTTTTTGAATAGTCCAAGATTTTACTTCTTTATCTCCGCAAGTAAAGAAAGTATGAAGACCAAGTAAATTAAAGCTTGATCTAATTACTTTATTTAATCCAGGCTCTTTTAAATTATACTCAGACAGAAACATTTGTTGTTCGTTTTTACCTAAAAGAGAAATTTCTTGTTCTAAAGAGGCACATAAGAAAATAATACTATTATTTTGGCTTTTTACATGTTTGGTGAGATCTTCTATGTGCTGAGATATGTTTCCGTCTTGCAAATCAGTTTCTCCGATATTTCCGACATATAGTATTGGTTTATCAGTTAAAAGATGAAGAGATTTTTTAAACCACAAAAAATCTTTATCAATTTCATATGTTTTTGCTCTTTTTCCATTTGAGCAATGTTGGATGAGTTTTTCAAGTATTTCAAACGAAGCTTTATTTTTTTGATCACCTGACTTAATTTGTTTTTGTAGTTTAACTTTTTTTCTTTCTAGGGTTTCAATATCTGAAAGTAGTAATTCTGTTTCAATTATTTCTAAATCTTTAAGGGGTTCAACTTTTCCATTTACATGGTTTATTTTATTATCATCAAAGCATCTGATCACATGAATTATTGCTGAGGTTTGTTTTATTTGGCCTAGAAATTGATTGCCAAGTCCCTCACCCGAGCTAGCACCTTTAACAAGGCCAGCAATATCGATAAATTCAACCGTAGACGCTGTCAGTTTCTTCGGGTTATAGATTTTTTTTAATTCACCTAGACGAAAGTCAGGCAGTTCTACAATACCAAGGTGAGGATCAATTGTGCAAAATGGATAATTTTCTGCAGGAACAGAAGATTGTGTTAGTGCATTAAAAAGAGAAGATTTACCAACATTTGGCAACCCTACTATACCACATTGTAAAGGCATAACTAAATCATTAAATAGTATTTAAAATGCATCTAGAGCAGGATCTCCCCCAAAATCATATGTAAGATTGTCAAAAAGACCTACTTGTAAATTTTTAGCGAAATAAATTGTTTTTTGCTTGTCAGTTGTAACTGTACCATCTGCCCAAACCATATATTTATTGTTTTTATTTATAACACGTTTTATGTCAATATTGTAAGTTATTTTTTTGTGATATGGACGTATTTGTCCTTTAAACTTTACATCTCCAACACCCAAAGCTCGGCCACGTCCTTTACCTCCCAACCAGGTTAAATAAAATCCAACTATTTGCCACATTCCATCTAATCCAAGGCAACCAGGCATAACAGGATCATTCTTAAAATGACATAAAAAAAACCAATTATCTTCATTTATATCAAGTTCTGCTTTGATTTTTCCCTTGTTGTATTTCCCTCCGGTACTAAAAATTTCCTTTATTCTAGAAACCATAAGCATTGGGGGCAATGGTAATTTCCCTGTATCGAATCCAAAAAGAGAGCCAGTGCCACTTTTTTCTAGATCTTTTTCATTGTAATTATTTTTTTGATTCATTCTGCTATTGATTAATTAAATCGAGAGCGAAATTAGTAAATATTTAACTACATTTTGCGTTCAATTTTAAAAATTTTCAAGTAAGTTGTAATTAATAAAATATAGGAATATAATGTCTAAATGGGTTTTGTTATTAGGTGGATCTACTGGTCATGGAGCCGCCACAGCTAAAAAATTAGCATCAGAAGGTTACGGAGTCATTGCATTTCATTTTGATCGAGGTGAAGCAAAAAAAGTTGCTATTGAGACTATTGAAGAGGTTAAGCATATTTCTAAAAATAGATGTCATTATTTCAATATTAATGCGGCTTCTGAAAAGACAATTGATGAGTATATCCCAAAAATTAAAGAGATTACAAGCGGGGAGTCGCTTAAGCTTCTTTTGCATTCTATTGCTTTTGGTACAACAACAAACTTTTTTGGTGATAAACCTGTTACTCAGCGTCAAATGGATATGACAGTACATGTTATGGGGAACTCACTTTTATATTGGACTCAAAATCTTTATTCTGGAGGGCTTTTATCAAAGGGGTCAAGAATAATTGGGCTTACAAGTGAAGGTAATTATCTAGCTTTGGAAGGGTATGGGCCTGTTAGCGTTGCTAAGGTAGCAATGGAGGCTATAATTAGGCAAATTGGTTGGGAGTTAGGCTCTGAAGGAATAACTGCTAATTCTGTGCAAGCGGGTGTTACACCAACGAGAGCTTTAACGAAAATTACTGAAAATTGGGAGCATTGGGTTGAAAATACAAAAAAAAGAAATCCAATGAACCGAACAACTGAGCCCGAAGATGTAGCTAACGTAATATCATTATTATTGCTTCCAGAAGCAGACTTTATAAATTGCTCAATTGTATATTGTGATGGGGGAGAATCTAGATCGGGAACAATATAAAGCGAAAACTAATCACTGCCTGTTTTTAAAGCAATTTTTTCATCTATCAGCGATATTAAATCATGACAATCTTTATTGGGAGTAATTTCGAAACTACGTTTTGCTTCATTTAGTGCGTATTCCCACCAACCTTTTTTCGTGTAAGCTATTGCAAGTTTAAGGTGTGCGGTGCCTAAAATCTTATATTCTTTTCTTTTTAGTTTACTAGCATCTCCTGAGAAAAGGCGTGATACTTCTCGAAATTCCATGATTGCTTCATCAACTAATCCTCTTTGTAAATACCAATTCCCTAAGTTAAGGTGCCTTTGAGGATCGTCCTTCGTGCAACTAGACATAGCTAACAATAAGCAAAAGGCAAATAATATTCGTTGCTGATAAGATGTAAAACAGATCATAATGTGATGTTAATTTTTGGCTCGCAAGGTTTCAAAAACAAGAAGAAAATAGTATGAAATTAATTTATAACCCTAAATAAAAATTTGTTTTTTATTAAACGTATTTAATTACTGAGGCTTTAATCATTAATAAGTAAATTTAAACTTTCTTAATTTTAATTATTGTAATTTTTTTAACACATTCCGAATAATTGAACTCAAAAAAAATCATTTATATAAAAGGTGCTAGGCAACATAACTTAAAAAACATTGATGTGTCTATACCTAGAGACAAGTTGGTTGTCATAACAGGTTTGTCTGGTTCAGGTAAATCCTCTTTAGCTTTCGATACTATCTATGCTGAAGGTCAGCGAAGGTACGTCGAATCACTGTCTTCTTATGCTAGGCAGTTTTTAGGACTCATGGAAAAGCCAGATTTGGATTTTATAGAGGGGCTTTCTCCAGCTATTTCAATTGAGCAAAAGGCGACTGTTCGTAATCCCAGATCTACCGTAGGTACGGTAACAGAAATTCATGATTACTTGCGTCTTTTATACGCTCATATTGGGGAGCCACATTGTTGGAAATGTGGTAGCATTATTCAAAAGCAAACTACACAGCAAATTGTTGATTCAATTATGCAATTTAAAGAAAACACAAAAATGCATGTTCTTGCCCCCATTGTTCGAGGGAGGAAAGGAGAACATAAAAAGTTAATTGAAAGTATTCGAAAAGAGGGCTTTGTGAGAATAAGGATTAATGGCGAAGTTGTTGCTTTGGGAAATGATATTCAATTAGAAAAAAATAAAAAACATACTATTGAGATAGTTGTAGATAGATTAATCATCAGTAAGCAAGTTAAAGAAAGGCTAACTGAATCTGTTGAACTTGCTCTGAAAGTCGGAGAGGGTGTCGTCATTATTAATGAATTGCCTAATAAAGAGCATGTTTTTTCTGAAAAATTTGCTTGTTTAAGTTGTCAAATTTCACTTGAGGAAATAGCACCTAGAATGTTTTCTTTTAATTCTCCCTATGGCGCTTGCAAAAAGTGTGATGGGATTGGATCACATATGGAGGTTGATCCTAACATGGTGGTGCCAGATAAGACCAAAAGCTTAATTCAAGGTGCCATTGTTCCTCTTGGTGAGCAGCCTAGGGGAAATTGGTACGGTAGTATGTTAAAAAGTTTGTCTCAGCATTACAGTTTTAACTTTACAACACCCTGGGTTAGATTATCTAAGGATATTCGTCGAATGCTTTTGTATGGTACAGGAAAGGAAAAAATCGAAATGAAATATAGTTCAAAAAGATGGCATGGAACATATTCCGGGGGTTGGGAAGGAGCAATTCCCAATTTAGCTAGAAGATATACTCAGACTAAATCTTCAGGCATAAGAGAGTGGATAGAGCAATTTATGAGCATGAAACCATGCTCTGGATGCGGTGGTACAAGATTAAAAAAAGAAACCTTGGCGGTGAAAATCAATAATCGCCATATTGGTGAAATATCTTCAATGCCAATTCAAAATCTAAGTCAGTTCTTTGATGGTTTAACCTTATCAAAAATGGAAAAAGAAATCTCTGACCAAATTTTAAAGGAAATTCGTCAAAGACTATCTTTTCTTATGAATGTGGGGTTGAGTTATCTAACTCTTGATAGATCGGCAGTGACTTTGTCAGGAGGAGAGGCTCAGAGAATTAGGCTCGCTACTCAAATTGGATCCCAACTAATGGGAGTTCTGTATATACTAGATGAGCCTTCAATTGGGTTGCATCCGAGAGACAATAATCGGTTAATTGCAACTTTAAAATCATTGAGAGATATTGGTAACTCAATTTTAGTTGTAGAGCATGATCAGGAAACAATTGAATCCGCTGATTGGGTTATAGATATTGGCCCAAAGGCAGGAAAATATGGAGGAGAAGTCACTTTTTCAGGATCTCCAGCCGATTTAAAAAAATCAAAAAAATCTTTAACTGGGCAATATTTAAGTGGATTAAAAAAGATAAAGGTTCCCAGTTATCGGAGGAGTGGTGTTTCTAAAGTTCTTTCCATAAAAGGAGCCTCCGGAAACAATCTTAAATCAGTCGATGTTGATTTTCCATTAGGTAGGTTCATTACTGTAACGGGGGTATCTGGCAGTGGTAAAAGTTCATTAATTAACGAAACTCTTTTTCCTGCTCTAAAAAAAGAGCTTAATGGTTCGAGAGCATTCCCATTGCGTTTTGAACGTATTGAAGGTTCTAACTTTTTAGATAAAGTAGTTGCAATAGATCAAAAACCTATAGGTCGAACCCCAAGGTCGAACCCTGCAACTTATACAGGTTTATTTACTCACGTTAGAGATATTTTTGCAAGGTTGCCAGAATCAAAGATCCGAGGATACAAACCTGGACGCTTTTCTTTTAATGTTAAGGGAGGCAGGTGTGAATCTTGCGAAGGAGACGGTATAATAAAAATTGAAATGAATTTTTTACCAGATGTTTATGTTGTTTGCGAAGTTTGTAAAGGGAAAAGGTATAACAGAGAAACATTGGAAGTGAAGTATAAAGGCAAAACTATACATGAAGTACTAAAAATGCCGGTTGATGAAGCTCTTGGTTTTTTTGAAGCAATACCAGTGATAAGAAGGAAGCTTCAAACACTTAAAGATGTTGGATTGGGATATGTAAACCTTGGTCAACAAGCCACTACGTTATCTGGTGGAGAGGCACAAAGGATAAAGTTGGCAACAGAACTATCTAAAATATCTAATGTACGAACATTGTATATTCTTGATGAGCCAACAACAGGTTTGCACTTTGAAGATATAAAAATGTTATTGGAGGTCCTCCAAAGACTTGTAGAAAAAGGAAACACTGTGATTGTTATTGAACACAATCTTGAAATTATAAAGACTTCAGATTGGATTGTTGATTTAGGTCCTGAGGGGGGAGTAAGCGGGGGAGAGGTCTTAGCGAGTGGAACACCAGAAAAAATTTCGAAAGTAAAAAAATCGTTCACTGGGTATTTTTTAAAAAAAGTTTTATAAATCAGAATAAGTTAATTTGAAACTGAAACCTAATTAAAAAGGGAATTCCGATTTATTAGCTAGATATTATAATATTTTAATTCTAGGATCTTTTTGTTGGCTGTTTCAGATTGTATCTTCTATGATAAGTTTAATATGATTTATATAGATTTTAAGCTATGACAGAAATCCATATTACAGATCCAACACCTTTTAATGACGATATAATTTTAGAACAATCTCTCCGACCTTCTAAATTTGATGAATTTATTGGTCAAAAGGATCTTGTTGATAATTTAAAGTTGTATATTGAAGCTGCTAACAAAAGAGGTGAATCTTTAGATCATGTATTGTTGTTTGGACCTCCGGGGCTGGGGAAAACGACATTAGCTAATATTATTGCTAAGGAGCTAGATGTTAACATAAAACATGCATCAGGCCCTGTTGTTGAGAAAGCTGGAGACCTTGCTGGGATGATAACTAATTTAGAGCACAGAGATGTATTCTTCATTGATGAAATACATCGTCTTAATAGTATAGTAGAAGAATATTTATACTCAGCAATGGAAGATTTCACGATTGATATTATCATAGACAAAGGGCCTAGTGCTCGCAGTGTTCAATTAAATATTGATCCCTTCACTTTAATCGGTGCGACAACTCGATTAGGGAATCTAACCTCTCCTCTTCGTGACAGATTTGGAGTTGTTTTACGGGTTGACTATTACAATTCTGAGGATTTATTTCACATTATAAATAGATCTGCAAGTATTTTAGAGGTTGAAATAAATGACGATGGGGCAATGGAGTTGGCCAGGCGTAGCCGGGGAACTCCTAGAATAGCGAATCGTATTTTAAGGCGTTCAAGGGATTTTGCTCAAATAAAGGCCTCTGGAAAGATTGATTTAGAATTGGCTGAATATGCTCTACAAAAACTAGGGATTGACAAAGTGGGTTTGGATCTTATGGATCGAAAAATCCTTGAAATTATAATAGAAAAGTTTTCTGGAGGTCCAGTTGGCTTAAAATCATTGTCCGTTGCAATAGGTGAGGATATATCAACAATTGAAGAAGTGTATGAACCTTTTTTGATAAAAGAGGGTTTAATTATGCGCACTCCTAGAGGTAGAGTTGCCCAAAAAAAAGCATATAAATTATTAGGAATAAACAATACTAAAGACCAACAGGGGTTATTTAAATGATAGGTAAGAAAAAAAAATACAAACTGGGAGATTTTAACTATAGTCTACCCAAAAAATTCATAGCTCAACATCCAGAGACTAGGCGTGATTATGCTAAATTAATGGTTGTTCACAAGGATAGTGGTGAAATTGAGCACAGGAAGTTTTATAATATTGTGGATTACATGCGGAAAAACGATTTGCTTGTTGTAAATAACACTAAAGTTTTTCCAGCCCGCTTATTTGCTACTAAAGATCGAACAGATGCAAAAGTTGAAGTCTTTCTTTTAAGAGAATTATCAGAGAACCTTTGGGAGGTAATGGTTCGCCCTGCTAGAAAAGTTCGGATTGGTAATAAATTAGTGTTTACAAAAGATTTAATGTGCGATGTAATAGACAACACGGTATCTGGCGGCAGGGTTGTACGTTTTGAATATGAAAAAGGTGATTTTCATGAAATTATTGACAAAATAGGAACATCTCCTTTACCTCCTTATATTGATAGAGAAGCGGATAAAAATGATAAAAAAAGATACCAAACAGTCTATGCTTCATCAAAAGGTGCAGTTGCGGCTCCAACTGCAGGTTTACATTTTACAGATGGCCTAATCACTAAATTGAAAAGCAAAGGTGTAAAAATTGAGACAGTCACATTACACATTGGACTTGGAACATTTAGGCCTGTCCAAGTAGAAGATCTAAACCGGCACCAAATGGATTCAGAGTACTTTGAGGTGTCAACCGATACTTCAATGGCAATTAACCAGGCGCGTAAAAGACATAGGAAAATTATAGCAGTAGGTACTTCAACAGTTAGAGCTTTAGAGACCATCGCAATTTCTGGATTTCAAGTTACTCCAAAAAGAGGGTGGACAGATAAATTTATTTATCCTCCTTATGAATATAAAATGGTAGATAGGGTAATCACTAATTTTCATAGTCCACAATCAACTCTGCTTATGATGGTGAGTGCTTTTGCTGGTAGAAAACTAATTAAAAAGGCATATCTTGAAGCGAAAAAAAATGGTTATCGATTTTTGAGCTATGGAGATGCAATGATAATTATATAGGGTTTGCTGCTTTGAACGTATCAGCAATTATAATGGCAGCTGGTTCAGGTAGCCGTTTTGGTGAAGAAAAGCAATTTAAATTGCTTAAAGGAATCGCACTCTATTTTTATTCATTAAATAAATTTATGCTGTGTGAAGATATTAATGAAATTATACTTGTTGTTCCAAAAAGTAGAGTGGCTGATGTAAAAAAAGAAATAATAAATATAAAAAAAACAAAAAAAATATTAATTGTTAGTGGAGGTTATAGAAGGCAGGACTCAGTTAAGAAAGGATTATTATCTGTAAGTAATAAATCACAATTAGTTTGTATTCATGATGGAGCAAGGCCATTCGTTTCAGAAAAGCTTATCAAAAAGTCTATAATTGCTTGTGCAAAAAATGATGGAGCGATCGTTGCTAATCCAAATTTTGATACACTAAAAACTTGTGAAGAAGGTTATGTGAAAAAAACAATAGATCGAAACAATGTATGGACGGCTCAAACTCCGCAAGTTTTTTGGAAGGTTAAATTATTGGATGCAATTTCTATTTCAGAAAGAAACAATATGGAAGTAACGGATGAATCCTCAATGATGGAGTCCCTAGGTTACAAAGTTTCTGTTGTCCAGGGTGATTATAATAATTTTAAAATAACTTCTCGTGAAGATTGGGAAAGGGCTGTAAATATAATAGCATGATTCGAACCGGAATAGGATATGATACTCATAAATTAGTAAAAGGAGACAACCTTATTGTTGGAGGTATTTCAATTCCTTCTAGTTACAAATCAATCGGACATTCCGATGGAGATAGTTTAATTCATGCGATAATTGATTCAATTTTAGGAGCAGCAAATCTTGGTGATATAGGAAAATATTTTCCAAGTGATGATAAAACTTTGAAAGGATCTCCCAGCAGTTACTTTTTAAAAGAGATTATTGACGAATTAGGAAGGAATAAATATCAAGTTGTTAATATAGATAGTACGATTATCCTGCAGAAACCAATGGTAGGACCATATATTAAAAAGATACAATTAAATTTATCTTCATTAATGGATGTTAATGAAAACCAGGTGTCAGTCAAAGCCACAACAACTGATGGTCTTGGGTTTGTTGGAACCTCAGAAGGGTGGTCTGCTCTTGCTATATCCACTTTAACTACAAAATATTAAATGGACAGAGTTTTATTAAAATCTTTTTCTAAGGTTAATATTGGATTGAAAATACTTAATAGGAGAGCAGATGGTTATCATAATATTCATACTGTTTTTCAAGAAATTGATTTTCATGATAATATTATAATAAAAAAAAGAAATTCTGGTTGCTGTTTTATCTCCAATGTTGATTGGCTCGATAATGATGAATCAAATTTATGCGTGAAAGCTTGGCAATGCCTTGTTGACAGATTTGATATTGCAGGTATAGATATTGAACTTCAAAAAAACATTCCGCCTGGCAGTGGTTTAGGTGGGGGATCATCAAATGCTGCCTGTGTTTTGAAGGGATTATCCCAGCTTTACAACTTAAATATTTCGTCGAATGACTTACTTAGAATTGGGTCATCAATAGGAGCAGATGTTCCATTTTTTATTCAAGGTGGATGCCAAATAGGTAGCGGCATTGGAGACCAACTAGTTAAAGTAGACTATCCAATTAAAAATACATTTTTATTGGTAATGCCTAAAATTCATATTGATACAAAAACAGCATTTAAAAAATTGAAAAAAATTTTGGACTACAATCGAGAAGAAGTTAACTTTGCCAACTTTATTGAAAAGGACAAGTTTCTTTTCAAGTTTTTTGAGAATGATTTTGAAACGATTATTTTTCCAGCATATCCAGAAATTGGAATAATCAAGAAAAAGCTTCTAAATTATGGAGCTTTTTTTTCCAGTTTGTCGGGTACGGGCTCGACTGTGTATGGGGTATTTGACGATGAAGCAAAAGCTATTTCTGCTGAGTCTTTGTTTAAGGTTCATTATAAGACCTGTATTGCCCACCCAGTCAAAATTGCATGAAAATAAAATAATTGGGGCGTAGTATAATGGCAGTACACCTGGTTTTGGTCCAGGCAGTTGGGGTTCGAATCCCTGCGCCCCAGCAAATATCAATAATATATTGAAAAAAAAGACATTAAAAATTTTTAGTGGTCGTAGTAATCCTGGCCTTGCAAATGATATTGCAAATACCTTAAATCAAGAATTAGGGAAGATTTCTATTCGAACTTTTGCAGATGGAGAGATTTGGGTAAAGTATGAAGAAAATATTAGAGGTTGCGACGTTTTTATTATTCAATCAACAAATGGGCCCTCTGAAAACATAATGGAATTAGCATTGATGATTGATGCTGCTGTTCGCGCATCAGCAGATACTGTTACTGTTGTCATTCCTTACTTTGGCTACGGGAGACAAGACAGGAAAGATCAGCCAAGGGTTCCAATTTCTT
This sequence comes from uncultured Fidelibacterota bacterium, assembly GCA_902602795.1. GTDB lineage: Bacteria > Fidelibacterota > Marinisomatia > Marinisomatales > UBA1611. The sequence continues at coordinate 31,034 of CACKSF010000006.1, read as the reverse complement.
CTAGAGTAATTGTAGATATTCTTACAGCAATGGGAACTAATAGAATTATTACTTTGGACCTTCATTCTACTCAAATACAAGGTTTTGCGAAAATTCCTTTTGATAATTTATACAGTAGGTCCGTGATTTTAAATGCAATAGAACATGAAGGTTTTAACCCTAAGTTCTCAGTCGTACTAGCACCAGACATTGGCTCGGCCAAGATCAGTCAAGGTTATGCTAGAAACTTGGGCATGCATTTTGCATTAATTGATAAAAGAAGATTTGCTCCTAATCAAACTGAAGTAAATCATTTGATCGGCAATTTGCAGAATATGGATGTTTTGATTATCGATGACATGATTGATACTGCAGGTACACTAGTTAATGCAGCTAATGCGGCACTTGAAAAAGGGGCAAAGTCTGTTACAGCTATAGCTACACATGGTGTTTTATCAGATCCAGCAATAGATCGTATTAAAAAGTCTGATATAGATAAGGTAATTATTACGGATACAATTTCTATCGCAAAACATAAATTAATTGACAAACTAAAAATTATGTCAGTCTCTGGCATTTTTGGCCAAGCAGTTGATAGGGTTCACAACGGTGAATCTGTTAGTGCTTTATTTGAATATTAGAAAGGAGGAGAGTAATGGCATCATCTTATTATAAGTTAGACATATCTAGTAGAAATCAAATTGGAACAAAGGAATCTAAAATAGCAAGAAAGAAAGGATTTGTTCCTGGGGTATTATACTATTCTGGAGAACAGGCGATAAGTATTTCAATTGAAAGATCTATTTTATTGCGAGCGATGAACTCAGGACAAAGAATCTTTGAGATAAGCCAAGATGGTGAGAGTCAATATACTATGTTAAAACAGGTTCAATATCACCCAGTTACAGATGAGGTCATTCATATTGATTTAATGCGTGTTCGCCGATCTGAAAAAATGACAATTTCGGTCCCTGTTGTTCTTGTTGGGGATGCTACTGGTGTAAAAGAGGGTGGTATTTTGTCTCAGTCTTTAACACAAGTTGAAATTAGCTGTTACCCCACAGATGTACCAGAGCAGATAAATCTAAAAATTGATGATTTAGAGCTTAATTCTGCATTAAGTGTTGGTGACATAGACACTGGGTCTGAAGACATTGAATTAATTTCGGATGCTAGTATCAATATTGTGTCCATTACAGCACCGGTTTCTGAGGAAGTGTCTGATGAAGAAGATGAGGACTCAAAACGTGAAGATAGTTCAGTAGAAAAATTAGACGAGTCATCAAAAGATAGCTCTGATGAAAAAACTGAAAATTAATGATAGCTTTTATTGGATTAGGAAATGTTGGTGGTCAATATAAATGGACAAAGCATAATGCTGGATTTTGGGTAATTGATGAATTTGCTAGAAGAAAAAAACTTATATTCAACTCATCGAATTCTGAATATGTTTTTACAAAACATAAATCAAAACGAACTCTCTTAATGAAGCCGACTACTGGTATGAATCAAAGTGGAATTGCGGTTAAATCTATCATTGAGAAATGGGACTTGTTAACCTCAGATATATATGTTATTACAGATGATGTTGATCTTCCACTTGGTTCGATAAGAATCCGACCTAAAGGTGGTGATGGTTGTCATAGAGGTCTTGAAAATATTATTTATAGCCTTCAATCAAATACTTTCCCTAGAATAAGGCTAGGCATTGCAGGTAACGATTACAAAAGGCCATCAGAACAATATGTTATGAAACCTTTTAATGATGAAATGGGTTTAGATGCTAAAATAATGGTTAACCGAGCAGCTGATGCAATGCAAAGCATAATTAATAGAGGGCTCAATAGGACTATGAATCAATTCAATGCCTAATTAAGGAGAAAGATATTTAATGAATAATAATATTTTACTTGTTTTAATTGCTGGTGCAATCGCTTTGTTATTTTCATTTTGGAAAACAAAATGGATTCATTCTCAGAAAGAAGGGACCCAAAAAATGAAGGTAATTGGAAAAAACATTGCTGAGGGAGCTATGGCTTTTTTGAGAGCAGAGTACCGGATTCTTAGTGTTTTTGTAGTTTTGGTTGCTGCATTACTTGGGTTTGCAAATTACAACAGTAATAATTCAAGTGCATTTATAGCACTTTCATTCTTAGTAGGAGCATTAGCATCTGGTTTGGCAGGGTTTTTAGGAATGAAGGTTGCAACAAAATCTAATAACCGTACAACTAATGCAGCACGTCAAAATTTAGAATCTGCTTTAAAGATAGCGTTTAGTGGAGGATCCGTAATGGGAATGAGTGTTGTTGGTCTAGGTATTTTAGGACTTGGCTCTCTTTTCATGCTGTATACTAATATATATGGAAGTGATTCTACAAACATAAAAACTGTATTGAATATTTTATCAGGTTTTTCTTTAGGTGCTTCTTCGATTGCTTTATTTGCTAGAGTGGGCGGTGGTATTTATACAAAGGCAGCGGATGTAGGTGCCGATTTAGTAGGGAAAGTTGAAGCTGGGATTCCTGAAGATCACCCTCTAAATCCTGCTACCATAGCAGATAATGTTGGAGACAATGTAGGTGACGTGGCTGGGATGGGCGCTGATTTATTTGAATCTTATGTCGGTTCAATAATTGGCTCAATGGTCCTTGGTTCAAGTATACTTGTTATGGGGCATTATGATGTGAATTTCATTATACTACCACTTATGATTGCTGCATCAGGAGTTTTGGTTTCGATTGTTGGGACTTTTATGGTTTCAGTTGAGGAAGGTGGAGATCCTCAAAAAGCATTAAATCGAGGTGAGTTCGGTAGCGCAGCTATTATGGTTGCTGTGATCTATATTTTAATCCAAACATATCTGCCAGATACATTCGTTCAAAATCAAGAAACATTTACTAGGCATGGTGTTTTTTTTGCAACGCTAATTGGTCTCTTAGCTGGCTTAGGAATTGGTTTAATTACAGAACATTATACGGGTACAGGTACCGGTCCAGTTAATTCTATTGCTAAACAATCTATAACGGGAGCAGCAACTAATATTATAGCCGGCTTGGGAGTTGGTATGCAATCTACAGCTGTTCCTATTTTAATTATCTCATCAAGTATTATCGGAGCATACCATTTTTCTGGTCTTTATGGAATTGCAATGGCTGCACTAGGGATGTTGGCTAACACAGGAATACAATTAGCTGTTGATGCATACGGACCAATTTCAGATAACGCTGGTGGAATTGCTGAAATGGCAGAATTACCAAAGGAAGTAAGAGAGAGAACAGATAAACTTGATGCTGTAGGAAATACCACAGCTGCAATAGGGAAAGGATTTGCGATTGGATCTGCAGCACTTACAGCCCTTGCTTTATTTGCTGCTTTTATGGTTCAAAGTGGAATTAAAAGTATAAATATAGCTGATCCTTGGGTAATGGCAGGCTTGTTTGTAGGTGGGATGTTACCTTTTTTATTTTCAGCAATGGCTATGGGTGCTGTTGGCAGGGCAGCCATGTCAATGATTGAAGAAGTAAGGAGGCAGTTTAGAGATATTCCAGAGTTAAAAAAAGCATTAGAATTGATGAATTTAAAAAATGAAGGTGAATGGAACGATTCTGATAAAGCAACATATGAAGAAGCATTAACAAAAGCAGAACACGGACGTTGTGTAGAAATTTCAACACAATCTGCAATAAAAGAGATGATTCTGCCAGGTTTACTTGCTGTTGCTTCTCCTGTTCTAGTTGGTTTTGTCTTTGGCCCTGAAACTTTAGGTGGCTTATTAGCAGGAGTAACAGTCTCCGGTGTCTTGATGGCAATTTTTCAGTCTAATTCTGGTGGTGCTTGGGATAATGCAAAAAAAATGATTGAAGAAGGAGTGACTTTTAATAAAGTAAAGATAGGAAAAGGATCAGAAGCTCATAAAGCATCAGTGGTGGGAGATACAGTTGGTGATCCATTTAAAGATACATCAGGACCTTCATTAAATATTTTAATTAAATTGATGTCAGTGGTCTCATTGGTCATTGCACCTCTTATTGCATAAAAATAAGGAGTTAAAATGCGATATTATGAAACAATTTACATAGTTGATCCAAATTTGGAGAATACTATATTAGAAAAAACCATGATCGAAATTGGTCAAGAACTTGAAAAAACAAAAGCTAAAATAATCAACCATAGAGATTGGGGGAAAAAAAGATTAGCATATCAGGTGGATAACCAAAAATATGGATCGTTTATTCTTTTACAATTTGAAATCGAAGAATTAAGTAGAATGAACGATTTTAATTCATGGCTAAAATTAAACAGCTTAGTTTTAAGGCATATGACAGTTTCCTTAGACCAAAAGCCTGATAAGTATATTGATAAAACATCTGTCAGTGAAGTTGCTGAAAATGATGATATTCAATCGACTTTGGATAAAAATGATAAAAAAATTGATGTTGAAAAATCTTTAGATCCTGAGACAACTGAAACAAATAAGGAGGAATAAAAATGGCTTTTCAGAACAAAAGAAAATTCTGTTATTTTAAAGAAAATGGAATTGTAGATATTGATTATAAAGACGTAAAACTTCTTCGACGCTTTGTTAATGATCAAGGTAAAATCATGCCTAGAAGAATTACAGGAACAAGTGCTAAGATGCATAGAAAGTTAGTTCGCGCAATAAAGCGTTCTAGGTCAATTGCGCTTATGCCTTATGTCGAAAACAATTTCGAGTAGGAGAGGTAATTATGAAAATTATATTAATATCCGATTATGATGGACTTGGGAAAGCAGGCGAATTAGTTGATGTGAAACCTGGATTTGCGAGGAACAAACTTCTTCCGAATGGATTTGCGTTAAGGGCCTCAAAGAAAAATATTGCTTTTATTGAAGAGAAGAAAAAACTTCTTGAAACCAGCAAAATGAGGGAAAATGCCTCATTACAAGACCTTATAAAACGACTATCAAAAACTGAAATTACAATTGAAGCACAAGTTGGTGAAGAGGAAAAAATGTTCGGATCCATAACTTCAAGTGATATACATAAGTCTTTAAAGGGAAAAGGCATTGCGATTGATCGAAACTCTATTTTACTTGACGCTCCTATAAAATCTTTGGGAATTTTTCACGTAAAAATTCAATTGTCAAAGGATTATGAATGTGATGTTAAAATATATGTAATTAAATCCTAAATTTTTGTAAATAACAATGTTTGCTGAAGTTGCCTTCCCAATTCGCAGTTTTCAGACGTTTACCTATTCCATTCCAGCTAAACACATATTATCAATAAATGTAGGAACTCGTGTTTCTGTCCCCTTTAGAAATAAAGTTATTCAAGGGATAGTTGTAAATATTAAAAAAAACAATTCGTACTTAGGTTCAATTAAAAGAATTATTGAGCCTGTTGATAATGTTCAAGTTATTACTCATCCACTATGGGAGTTGATAAATTGGGTAAGCAAATATTACATTACTCCAATTGGGAAGGTGGCAAGTTCCGTTGTCCCAAAGTCGCTCTCTAGTAATTATACCCCACAAATAAAGAACTATGTAAGGGCTAGAAAAAAAGTTGATTTAGAAAAAGTCAGTAAACTAAAACACACAGCGCCTAAACAATATTTAGTATTTAAAATTATTAGTAAAAAGAATAAAACCTTTAAGGTTTCTTCCTTTAAAAAAGTAGTAAGCAATCCTTTACAAATTTGTATTTCTTTAAAAGAGAAGGGATTAATAAAGCTAATTAAAAAAACAAAACCTCTAGATTTTAATCAATCAGTTTTTGAACCTATTTTTAAGAATATTGTTTTTAATAAAGAACAAAAACTAGTAATTGACAGAATAATTATTTCTTTAAAAAAATACAATTTCTATTCTTTTTTACTTCATGGTGTGACTGGCAGTGGGAAAACAGAAATTTATATTGAAGCTGTGCGATATTGTTTAAGTCAAAAAAGAAACGCTATTATTTTGCTACCTGAAATATCCCTTACTCCTCAGATTGCTGGTCGCTTTCGTGCTGTTTTTGGAGATATAGTTGCGATTTGGCATTCAAAGTTAAAAGTAGCACAGCGTTCTTGGACTTGGGGGAAAATATGTACTGGAGATTTTAAAATTGTAATCGGTGCTCGTAGTGCAATTTTTTCGCCATTAAAAAATGTGGGCCTTATAATTGTTGATGAAGAGCAGGAGTCTTCGTTTTATCAAGATGCAAAAGAACCAAGGTATCATGCTAGAGATGTGGCATTAATGAGAGGTTCGTTTGAAAAAAGCACGGTTATTGTCGCAAGCGCTACTCCGAGCTTAGAAAGCTTTTATAATTCGCAGCAAAAAAAAATAGAATATTTAAGATTACCTAAACGATTTGGTAATGCGAAATATCCAAAGGTTCATATTGTTGATATGTTATTAAATCAAGAAGAAACGGGTAATTTTGATCAGGTTATTTCAGGCTTATTACAAGATAAAATAGAGGAAAAACTAAAAAAAAATGAGCAAATAATTTTAATTCAAAACCGAAGAGGTTTTTCCCCGATAGTAAAATGTAAGGATTGTGGTGCTCTAGTTATGTGTAATCAATGTAAAATAGCACTTACATATCATAAAAATAAGAATAGATTAGTTTGTCACTTTTGTTCATTTTCCATTAGCAATGATATGCTAATTTGCCAAGACTGCAGTAAATCTAATCTAATTTATTCTGGTACAGGGACTCAAAAAGTTGAACAGCTTATAAGGGATACTTTCCCAAAATCAAAAATATGTAGATTAGATATGGATACTTCTAAATCTAATTTAGGACTCACTTCAATATTAAAATCTTTTAGTAACCAAGAGTTTGATATTCTTATTGGTACTCAAATGGTGGCTAAAGGGTTAGACTTCCCAAATGCAACTTTAGTAGGAATAATTAATGCGGATTTAGGGCTTTATTTGCCGGATTTTCGAGCTACAGAGAGAGTGTTTCAATTAATATATCAAGCTTCTGGTCGTTCAGGAAGAAGTACCAAAGAAGGAGAGGTCGTAATTCAAACATATTCACCAAATAATATAGTTATTAAAAATGCAAAAAATCTAAACATAGCAAAGTTTTACAAAACTGAATTACTTGAGAGGGAAGAATTAAATTATCCACCTTATAGCTGGTTAGCTAAAGTTGAGTTCGCAGGCCCAAACCGATTGAGGCTTTTTTCTTTAATAGAAAAATTTAAACATAACCTAAAAGGTGTTTACACCGGCCTTGATATTCTAGGTCCAGCCCCTTGTTTTTTAGAAAAACTAAAAAATAACTATAGGTTTCAATTAGTTTTTAAATCTAAAAAACGTTTTGATCCAAACGGAGTTTATCTTCACAGGTTTGTTAATGAGAATTTTAAAAACTACAACAATAAAAAACTGCTTGGCCGAAATAAAATTAATATTTATTTTGACCCAATTAGTCTTATCTAAACATTTACTGCTCAAATGTGGAATTTAATTTTTTCTTTAATTATTTTTTTTAATATTAAATCAAATGTGTACGGGAATAGAAATGCGTTTACTTCTCCTTCCTGTTTTAGTATGGGAGGAGCAGGATCATTATTTTTATCGGCTGAAGCACAAATTAAAAACCCAGCTATCTTTAACAAATCTAGAAGTATTACAACTTCCATTGTAAGGTATCCAGCTTCAATTAGCAGTCAAAGTTTAAATTTAAATTTTCCATTTGATAATTTAGTCTTTTCATCGTCCTTTAAACATATATCATATGGAATTTTTAAAGGTTACAATGAACTTGGAGAAGATATTGGTTCTTATAGATCAAATGAAAGTTGGGTTGATGGATATTTATCAAAAGAAATGAATTCTTATCCAATTTTCTTTGGATCCGGCGTTAGTTTTAAATCAGCAAACTTTAGCTCATCAAATATTAAAACCCTCACATCGTCAATAGGAGCAATTGGGTATTTCAAAAATAAAAATAATGCAGTTGGTTTTTCTATTAATCAGATTGGTTTAAAATTAACTAACCATCAACTCTCATACATTAGTCCAAGTTTTATTTTAGGGGGGTCAAAAAAGCTTAACTATTTACCAGTTATAATTTATTTTGATCTTTTGACTGAGAAAAAATACAAAAGGGAAATTTTTATAGGAGCTTGTTTCTTTTTAAAGAAAAATATAAAAATTTTAGTAGGGTCATCAAATAGAAAAATTGATCAAAACACTTCACAAAATTTATTTAGATCTATTCTAGGAGCTACTGGCTTTGGGTTTATATATGATTCCAATCAAATATTAGTTCAGTATGGGGTATATTATTACGGCGTCGGGATAAGGGTTGATGGATTAAGTATAGGAATTAGCTTTTGAAACCTTTTATAACAATAATTATGTTTTTCATATCATACGGAATGGCAAAAAATAATTACCCTATTGTTTTTATCCACGGTTTTATGGGTTGGGGACCAGAAGAAATGGGGAATTATTCTTATTGGGGTGGCAAAAATAATTATATAAAAGATTTAGAAGAAGAAGGACATCAAATATTTGCGGTTTCAGTAGGTCCAATTTCCTCTAATTGGGATAGAGCTATTGAGGCTTTTTATCAAATTAAAGGAGGTCAAGTTGATTATGGTTCTAGGCATTCAGAAAAAAATAAAATAATTCAGATGCCTAGGAGAAAAAATTACGTTGGTTTATATCCTCAGTGGAGTAATGAAAACCCTGTTCATTTAATTGGTCATAGTATGGGTGGGCAGACTGCGAGAATGTTAAACTATTTATTAACGCAAGAGATTAATCAAAATAACAGCGAAAAAGAAGAGTCCACTCTATTAGGGAAATCCTATTCAGGATGGATTAAAAGCATTACAACTATATCAACTCCACATGATGGGACTACTTTATCTCATATTATTACTAGTACAATCCCATACGTTCAATATTTTGCTGGAATAGCAGGACTTTTTGGTAATAATTACTTTCATTTTGATCTGGAGCAATTTGGAATAAAAAAACAAAAAAACGAGACCTGGTTGAGTTTTATAACAGGTTTAAAAGATAATTCTATAATGAAAACAAAAAATTTTAGTGCATATGATTTAAGCCTTGTTGGGGCAAAAGATTTTAATGGATATGCACAGGCCTCTCCAGAAGTATATTACTTTTCATTTATTACATCCACTACAAAAAAAGATCCAAAAACTAGTTTTCAGATTCCTTTCGAAGATACTCCATTGCTAAATAAAGCTAGGGCAAAGTTGATTGGCTCTAGGTCAGGATACTGGGCTGATGGAACCCAAACAGATTCACTGTGGTTTGAAAATGATGGTGTCGTTAACTCAATATCGATGTTTGGTCCCACTACAGGAGGAAATGGAGCAGACCCGATCATTGAATATGATCCGAAAGATTTTTTGATAACGGGTCAGTGGTATTGGACGAGAATTAATCAAATGGATCATTGGAGTGTTGTTGGTCATTTTGGATCTGAGGAAAAAAAATTGAGAGGATTTAATATAATAAAAAAACATATTAAATTATTAAAAACTCTTCAATAGGAAATTAATAAAATTTGTAGATTACAACTATGCAATATAATGAACTTCTTTTCGAGTTGTTTTACAACCTCAAAGCTCTTTATCAAAAGAATCTTAAATTCCCAAATATTAGTTTTCAGCAGATTTTAGCGATTTTATTGATCGAAAATAGCGGAGTGGAGATGTCATATTTTTCAAAAAAATTAGGGATTGATAATAGCACTGTAACTAGACTAATTGATGGGCTTGAGAAAAAAAAATTGGTGATGAGGGAACGTGAAGCATCAGATAATAGAGTTATTAAAGTATTTCTTACGAAACATGGGAAAAAAGTTAATAATATTATTGAATTTCAATTAGATAAAATTGGTTATGCTATAGAAAGACAATTTAATGACGACTCAAAAGGTGAAATTATAGAATCTGGTGTTATTCTAAATTGGGCCATTATAAAATATTTGAACCGATAGTTGCAAAATATTAAAAATACGTTTCATCACCTTGTAATTTATTGGTATACTAAAAATAAAAGATCTTTACCTTTTCGTAATACCAAGGATCCTTATAAGATTTGGTTGTCAGAGGTTATGCTGCAACAAACAAAGGTTAAAACTGCTCTACCATATTATAATAACTGGATAAAAAAACTTCCTACATTAGAATCTGTTTCACAATCGAAATTGGATTCATTACTTAAACTTTGGGAAGGGCTTGGGTATTATAAAAGGTGTAATAATTTTTACAAAGCTACTAAGCTTGTTGTTAGTCATTTTAATAGTAAAATTCCAAAAGAAAAAAGTCGATTTATGTCTTTGCCTGGTGTCGGAGATTATACAGCATCAGCAGTTTTATCAATTGCATTCAATAAGCCTTATCCTGTATTAGACGGGAATGTAAAAAGAGTCATGTCAAGAATAATTGGAATAAAAACATTAACAAAGTACAATATAAAAAGAATAAATAAATTTTTAAATTTAGTAATATGTAAGAAAAATCCTGGGGACTTTAATCAAGGTTTGATGGAAATAGGGGCTTTGATTTGCAAACCTTACAATCCTGTTTGTAGAAAATGCCCAATAAATGATTTTTGTTACGCTTCAAAGAAAAGGAATCCAGAAGCATATCCAGTTAAAAAAAAATTAAAACTTCGACCTCATTTTAACGTTGCAATTGCAATAATATGGAGGAAAAATAAATTTTATATACAAAAGAGGAGTGTTGATCAAATGCTTGGCGGGTTATGGGAGTTTCCTGGAGTGATTGTCAAAAAGGGACAAGATCCAAAGCTAGCTTTAAAACGAAAGGTTTATAAAGAATGTGGTGTGCATACTAAAATTTTAAAAAATGTAGGTTTTGTAGACCATGCTTTTTCACACTTTACAATAAGACTTAATGGTTATTTTTGTGTAGAAAAAAAACATTTTTTAGATGAAAATGAAAACAGGAAATGGATTTTAATAAAAAATATAAAAAACTATTCTTTCCCAAAGGCAAACCATAAGTTGTTTAACCAATTGGAACTAAATAACTGGTATGCTTAAAACTTTTTTTTCTATGTTAATTTGGCCTGTTTGGTATGCTTTTTTCATTCCTTCTTTACTAGTACTATTTATAGCTATTTTAATTTTTCCGAGAAAGCTACTCCATTATTTTGTTCGGCCAATATGTTGGATGTATTGTTTTTTTGCAGGGCAATGGCTAAGAAGGATTAATAATCCTCCTAAAAAAAATGGTGGTCCTTATTTATATATGTTTAATCATGTTTCTATGTTCGATCAGTTTATGATTGGTGCATATATACCTTATTATATTACAGCGGTAGCTGCTATTGAAGTATTTAAATATCCAATTTTCGGTTTTATAATCAAAAAATACGGTGTCATTCCCATAATTAGACAAAAAATTAGAAAAGCAATAGGTAGTCTAAACCTTGCTGAAGAAGCGATAAAAAACGGGGTCTCTTTTTTAATTTCTCCTGAAGGAACAAGGACTTTGAATGGTAAAATAGGATCTTTTAAAAAAGGGCCGTTTCATTTGGCCAAGAATACAAATGCGACGATTGTTCCTTTAGCTCTTAAAGGGGGGTTTAAGGCAAAAAAGAAAAGTGATTGGCGAGTTCAGCCAGGGGTATTAACGGTTGTATTTGGTGAACCAATTAAAAGTTCTCAGTTTGCAACACTTAGTGTAAAAGATTTAGGAGAGTTAGTACGAAATAGAATATTAGAATTAAAGAGAGGGAGTTCATAAAAATGAAAAAACGAGTTTACTTTATTTTGTGTAATCTTTCTTTTGGCAACTCTCTAAGTGTAGAGCAATTATATGGAGATAGGATTGAACTTCTAGGCATCCCATTTAAAGACCCACTGGTTTTTTGCCAAATTTTTATCGCATTATTTTTGATCATTGTATTTTTACAATCAAGTTTGGATAAAATTTTTGACCGAAAAAACAACTTAGCTTTTTTTGAATCTTATTTTTCTAAAACACATTTAAAATATTTTATTCCATATTTGTTAACTATAATTACTGTTTTTGAACTGGTTGGAGCAGCAACACTTATCTTTGGGGTATATTATGCTTTTACAGCTAAAACAACTCTATGGATATTTTATGGTTTTGTAATTTTAGCAGTGACTATATTGTTTTTACTTTTTGGCCAACGATTAGCCAAAGATTATGTATCAGCAGCTGATCTTGTGCCGTATTTTATGTTAATTATGCTTGGTATTATGAGTATGTACTGATTATTTTAATGTTCGTATTTTCAGCTTAAATTATTTTTAATCTTTAAAAGTTTAAATATTACATATGAAAAAAGAAAACTCTTCAACAACCATACTACTAACAATAAATATAGCCCTGGTAATAATGGGTTTATTAATGATAAATAAGCGTATCTTAAATACAGATGAAGAATCAAATTCTCTAAAGCAGAAAATTGACCAAATTGAATCTCAACTTGATGTTCTAATAGATGATACAAAAAATGCAAAACAGCAGGTTGTTGTTGCCAATAAAGATTTTATTCAGTTGAGCAACTCTATGGCTGTAAATGACAAAATATTAAAGAAGTTAAATAACGAGATAAAAGGTGCCGTGAAAGAAATTAAGGAGGTTAAAGACTTAACAGAGTTGCAAAACCGAAAGCTTTATATTTCGGAATAAATTTTTATTTATAAATAATTATGTATGGATTTGCTCCCTCTTTTAGGCGGGAAATTAATTTTTCATTTAATCTAACGTTAGATGTTTGATGTCATTAGTTAAGAAAGGTTTTAACAATCCGTAGGCTGCGTTATTCCTTAGTCTTATTGAATGTATGTTTTCCTGTTTTACATGCTAAAAACTGCTAAAGATATGGTTTAGTCGCTCCATCAGCAATTACAAAACCATAAATAACACTAAATTTGTTTTTTTAGAAAAGCTTAAAATATCTTATATCAAGAGTTTTATTTATTTCATGGCACCTCGAATAATTTGATTTAGAGTGTCATTTAAATCAATTGGTATATTTTCAAATCTAGTTTTTCAGTATGGGGATGCAACTTTAAAAAAACCAGGAATGAAAACTGTTTCTGCTTCAATCTTTTTATGAAGTTTTAAGCGCAGTTATTTTATCAAATAATGCCTAGAGTAAAAGGTTGTTCTATTTTTTTCTCAAAATATAAATGTTGATTTTCGAAAAGACAAACCTGCATTTTGACAAGATTATTACCTGATTTCTAAACTATCCCCCAAAAAAGTATTTCTATTGATTTAAGAATTTCATTTAGGTTGGCTTCAAAATAAAAAGACTTTTGTAGGAGATGCTCCTTGATAAATTAAAATGTAGTTCATTAATTATATTAACCTAATTTTTTAAATATTTTTATTACTTCATAATTTATGAATAAATTATTTCAAAACATTTTCAACAGTTTAGTTTTTGCCTTTAAATTGCAACCTTATTCAATCTAAAAATTAAGTTATTTTAAAGGAGTACAAGAATGGCTTATATTATTTGTGAACCCTGTGTTGGAACTTGTGATACTGCATGTGTAGAAGTTTGTCCTGTTGATTGTATCCATGGGCCAACCGATAAAGAAGGCGCTGGTGCTGAAGCTAAAGTAGAAGGCTTTATTCCAAAAGATAATGACTCACTGTATATCGATCCCGAAGAGTGTATTGATTGTGGTGCTTGTGAGCCTGAGTGCCCCGTTGAGGCTATCTTTGAAGAAAGTGAAGTTCCAGATGAGTGGAATAGCTACATAAAAGTTAATTATGATTGGTTTGGTAGAGAATACTCAGGTTAAAATATTAATGATTAAACGTGGTCAAAAGCGGTTGTACTTGCAACCGCTTTTTTATTAAAAAATGAAAAATAATCAAATTCTAGAGTTATTAAAAACCATAAAATACCCTGGTTTTAATAGGGATATAGTTTCTTTTGGGATGGTAAAAGATATTAACGTAAATGAAGACAGTGTTGAAATTCAATTGAATATTTCATCTCAAAATGATGAAAAGAAACAATTAATAATTAAGGCTATTGAAAGTCTTTTATCATCCAAAGTTGAAAACTTAAAAATAAAACTTAGTAAAGATAAATCGACTCCAGTTCAAACTTCAAATCAAAATGTTGCGAAGAGTTTAGACAATATTAAAAATATAATTGCAATAGCTAGCGGTAAAGGCGGAGTTGGAAAGTCAACTATAGCAGTTAATCTTGCTTGCGCATTAGCAAAAAATAAATTTAAAGTAGGCCTTTTAGATCTAGATATTTATGGGCCTTCGCTACCAATAGCTTTGGATTTATTTGAGCAACCAAAAATGACTCAAGAAAAAAAATTGATTCCTCTAGAAAAATATGGAATGCAAGTTATGAGCTTCGGATTCATTAGTGGTAATAAAACTCCTGTTATTTGGCGAGGGCCACTTGTTTCAAGAATGACAGAACAGTTTTTTATGGATGTTGAATGGGGCAGTTTAGATTTTCTAATTTTAGATTTACCACCGGGAACCGGAGACATACAATTAACCTTAACTCAAAAAATAAAAATGACAGGATCGATTATTGTTACAACTCCACAAGATATTGCTCTTTCTGATGTCAGAAAAGGAGCTGATATGTTTAAAAAGGTTAATACCCCAGTGCTAGGTGTGATTGAAAATATGTCAGGTCTATCGTTATCTGGGAATACAAACAATCCAAATTCAAAAATTCAGATTAATAATGAACAACTAGAAATTGATGTAAATGGGAATTTTAATATTAACATTGATATTTTTAAGAAAGACGGTGGTAAAAAAGAAAGCGAAAGACTTGGAGTACCTTTATTAGGTAAAATTCCATTATCAAAAGAAATTATGAATGCGACAGACTCTGGAGTTCCGATTGTTATTTCTGATTCTAATCACAAAGTAGGTGAAGTGTACTTTAGCTTGGCTGATCAAGTTTCGAAAATAATAAAGCTATAGTTTGTTGAAACATTCTTATTATTCAACTCGTTAAATTGATTATAAACCTTTAAGATAATCATGTGGGTTGTTTAGTCCGCTTGCAGAGAGTAATTTTGTCCACTTTTCTATAATGTCAAATTCACTAAGAGATAAAATATTAGACGGTAACATACCAAATCATATAGCTATAATAATGGATGGTAATGGACGTTGGGCCCGAGATAGATCCCTGCCCCGAATAGCAGGGCATAGAGAGGGAATTAATTCTGTAAGGGAAATTACAAGGGTATGTGGAGAGATTGGCGTTAATTATCTGACTTTGTATACATTTTCAACAGAAAACTGGAGGAGGCCCCCATCAGAAGTAAAAGCATTAATGTCTTTGCTGTTAAAAACTATAAATATTGAAGTTAAAGAATTACATAAAAATAATGTTCAATTTAAAATAATTGGAGAATTAGAGTCTTTACCAAAATCTACAGTTAATGGATTAAAAAATGGTGAGGAATTAACCTCACAAAATTCGGGGTTAAATCTTTGCCTTGCTATCAATTATGGTAGTAGAAAAGAAATTTTAGATGCTGTAAAATTAACAATTGCAAAAATCCAAAATGGAGAGTTAAAAATTGATCAAGTAGACGAAGCTTTTTTCTCACAACAGTTATATACAAAAAATATTCCTGATCCGGATTTAATGATTCGTACTAGTGGTGAATATAGATTAAGTAACTTTTTATTATGGCAAAGTGCATATACTGAGATTTATATGACCGATGCATATTGGCCTAATTTTAGAGAGCAACAATTAATCGATTCAATAAATGACTACCAAAATCGAGAGAGGCGCTTTGGAAAAGTAAGTGACCAAATAAAAAAATTATGAATAAATATTATTTTTTGGGAATAATTTTAATCTCCCAATTATTGTCTGCCCAAAATCCAAATAAAATTGCTTTAGCCAAAGTTGATGTGGTTGGTAATACAAGCACATCAAAAAACACAATTATTTTCACTTCTGGACTTAAAGAAGGAGAATTAGTTAATCTAACAGATTTTCCGAGAGCGATTAAACGTTTGTGGCAACTAGGTCTTTTTCAAGATATTCAATTGGAATATGAAAAAGAGACTGAGGATGGTTTATTTTTAGTAATTAAAGTAATAGAAAATTATATTTTAGGAGATATTAAATATGAGGGCAATAGAAAAATTAAAAAATCTAAGTTCGAAGAAGAACTTGGTTTAACTAAAGGGCAAAGATTAAAACCAAATACATTGCAAATTAGTAAGAGCCTTATTGAAAAGCTTTATGCCGAAAAAGGATATTTAAATGTGGAGATAAAGCCATTATTAACTTTACCAGAAGATAAATCTGAAACAAACGCTGTCAAGCATAAAGAGCTTGTTCGGAATGTTGTGTTTATTATTTCTGAAAACAAAAAAACAAAGATTAACAAAATAGTTTTTAAGGGTAATAATTCTTTCTCGGACTTTCGTCTGCGTTGGCAGATGAAAGAAACAAAACAACAGCCTTTTTATATGTTTTGGAGATCTACATTTAACAATTCAAACTTTAAAGAAGATTTAGAATTATTGTCTACATTTTATGAGAATAAAGGATATAGAGATTTTGAGATCTTAAAAGATACGATTCAATATTTTAATGACTCAAAAAAAATGAATATTATCGTTTTTATTTCCGAGGGAGAAAAGTATAAATATAGAAATTTTTCTTGGGAAGGCATGTCCCTTTTTAGCGAAGAAGATTTACAAAACACACTTGCTCTTGTGAAAGGGGAGCAATTTAGTGAAGAAGGTTTTAATCTCGCGCTATATTCAAGGGTTCAAGGGTTGTATTTAGATAGGGGATATATTTATAGTCGCATTGAACCTCAAATAACTCCAATTGGATTAGATTCTCTTGATATTCACTTTGTGATAACTGAAAACCATAAAGTTTATATTAATAGTATTATTGTGCAAGGAAATACACGAACTCGTGAGAATGTAATTCGTAGGCAGCTTAGAATATTCCCAGGCGATGTATATAATCAAGAAAGAATTGCACGGAGCTATAGAGAAGTAATGATGTTGAATTTTTTTGCTAATGCAGCGCCTAACATCTTACCTGTATCCGATGATAAAGTTGATGTTGAATTTAATGTTGAAGAAAAGCCTGCAGGGCAAGCTAGTGCTAATATGGGCTACTCTCAATATTTAGGCTTAACAGGAGGAGGAGGAATTTCTTTGCCAAATTTTCGAGGAAGAGGTCAAAGTCTTAGTTTTAGTTTTAATGCTGGTGTTAGTGGAGGCGGTCAAAACTCATATGCATACCAATCCTACAATTCTGATAGGCCTAAAAGTCGTTCTGCAAGTATTAGTTTTACTGATCCTATGGTAAATGACACCAAAAATCTTGTAGGCGGTTCTCTTTATTATAGAATGATGGGTGGATCAACTATGTACTACTCTCCTTTGGAGACAACTATTGCAGGAGCTAGTATTATGCTTGGTCGTATTTTTAAATGGCCTGATGACTTTTTTAGAGGGACATGGCAATTACAAATACATAGAAGGCAGTATAGAGGAAGTCAGGCAGATATAGATAATTATGCAGGAGGAAGAACTAAGTCAGATGGCATAAGCTTAATTCAATCCATTCGCAGGGATAGCAGAGATCATCCTGAATTCCCAACTATTGGCTCTCATTTCTCTTTAAATTCAACATTATCTGGATGGAAGTTAGGTGGGCAAGAAAATTTTCAAAAGCATACTCTCAATCTTGAATGGTTTACACCAACATTCTGGAAATTTGTATTAATGAATTCAATGAAGATAGGTGTAATAAAAGAACTTCCTTCAAATAATAATAGCCCCTCTTATATACCTTATAACGACAGGTTTATAATGGGTGGTAATGGAATACCTTACGGTAATGTTTTAAGAGGTTATGATGACAATAGAGTTGGCCCTCTTACTAGCACAGGAAATCCGATTGGTGGTAATACTTTAGTAAAGTTTAGTACAGAATTCAGAGTCCCTTTCGCTGAAAACCCTGTAGTTTACGGAATGATTTTTGCTGAAATGGGTAATGTTTGGTCTTCAACCGATTTGATGGAACGACTTAGCCTTCCTAGATCAGGTCCTATTGATTTAAAACGATCTGTAGGAGTGGGAGTTAGATTCTTTATGCCGATGATTGGGATGTTGGGTTTTGATTTGGCAAGAGGCTTCGACAGAGTTGATATTAATGGTAAATTAAAGCCTGAATGGAAAACAACTCTTACATTTGGTCAACAATTTTAATTAGAAGGAGAAAATCTTGAAAAGGTCTTATAAGTATTTAATTATTCTATTTTACTTTATTTTATTTTTAACACCAACTACAGCGCAATTGAAAATTGGATACATCCTATCTGAAAGAATTCGAACTGAGTTTGAAGATTTTAAGGAAGCGGAATCCCAATTACAGTTAGAATATAGGAAAGTTCAAACTGAATTTGATAAAATGGTTCTTAAAATGGATAGCTTAAAACAGGATTATGAAGTCAAGCGCCTTATGGCATTGGATAAGGGTGAAAGTATCAAACAAGAATTAGTGCAAATGGAGCAATCAATACAAACGTATCAAGCTGAAAAAATCGGTCCACAAGGAGAACTTATGCGCAAGCAGGCTCAAATGGAATATGAAATTTTAGGCAAAGTAAAAAAGGCTGTTGATAAAGTAGCAATTGATGGTGGATATGATTATATAATTGATGCATCTGTTGGATTGTTATATTTTAAACCAAAATATGATATGACTGATGATGTGTTGCATGAGTTACGAAATTTAAAATCAGATAAGTAGATTGGAAATTACATTAGGGGAAATAGCTTCCAAAATTGGAGGGGAAGTTATTGGAGATTCTAGCCATCTTATAAAAGGGGTATCTCAAATACAAGATGCTAGCTCTGGCACTATTACTTTTTTAAGTAATCCTGCTTATAAAAAATACTTAGAGACTACAAATGCAGATGCTGTCATAGTTGAAGAAAAAATTTTTTTAAATAAAAGAAGAGGGATTGTTGTTCAGAATTCACAGTTTGCTATGGCTAAAACCTTAAGGCTTTTTAATCCAGTTTTAAAAGAAAATCCAATTATACATTCAATGGCTTATGTTTCTAAGTATGCTAAAATAGGGGAAAAGGTTTCTATTGCCCCGGGTGCATGTATTGAAAAAGGCGTTAAAATTGGAGATGGATGTAAAGTTGGCTCAAACACCTTTATTGGCGCGGATACTATTTTAGGAAATAATTGTGAGTTGAAAGCTAATGTATCTGTTTATAATAATTCAAATATTGGATCTAATGTAATTATTCATAGCGGTACTACAATAGGTTCAGACGGCTTTGGTTTTGTTACAGTTGACGGGAGTCATGAAAAGATACCTCAAACTGGTAATGCTGTAATTGAAAGTGATGTGGAGATTGGATCTAATTGCTCAGTTGATAGGGGAACAATAGGAAGTACTGTAATAGGTGAAATGACAAAAATAGATAACCTAGTTCACATTGCCCATAATGTAAAAATTGGTAAGGGCTGTTTGATTACTGCTGGGTTTGCTGTTGCAGGTAGTACAGTGATAGGTGATTTTTGTATTTTTGCAGGGCAGGTAGGAATCGCTCCACATTTAAAAATTGGGAATAATTCAGTTTTTGCTTCGAAATCTGGCGTTACAAAATCACTAAAAGGTGATATGATATATGCAGGTTTTCCTGCAAGAGATATCAAAGATCATAATCGCAGACAAGCACTTATTAATGAAATTGATAAACTTAAAAGAAAAGTTTCTGAATTGAGTAAAGAAATAAAAGATAGTTAAATTTCTAATGGAAAGAAATCAAAGAACAATAAGGACTTCTCAATCTTGTGAAGGAGTTGGCCTTCACACAGGTGTTGAAACAATAATAACTTTTCACCCCGCACCAGAAGACTTTGGTATTCGCTTTGTAAGGTCTGATATCCCTAATTGCCTGGAAGTAAAAGCAGACATAGACCATGTTGTAGACATTTCTAGAGGAACCACAATTGAAGAGAATGATGTAAGAATTCATACTGTGGAACATGCTCTTGCAGCTGTAAGTGGACTTCGTTTAGATAATATTTTAATTGAATTAAACGGTAAAGAACCTCCAGTAATGGATGGTAGTGCAAAAGATTTCGTTGAGTGCTTAATTAAAGCTGGGATAAAGATTCAGAGTAAAAAGAGAAGAGTTTTAGAAATAACACGTGCTGTTAATTATACTAATTCTTACAGGGATATTGATATACATGTAATTCCTTCTGATCGTTTTAGGATAACATTTATGGTGGAGTACCCCTTACCAGCTTTAGGTACTCAATATGAGGCAATTTATAATATGGAAGAAGATTTTTCTTTTGAAGTTGCCCCTGCAAGAACTTTTTGTTTTTTAAGTGAGGTGGAAATGCTTAAAGAGCAGGGGTTAATTAAAGGAGGAGGGCTGGATAACGCAGTTGTTATCATTGATAAAGAGATTGATTCTATAGAGATGGATCGTTTGAAAGACTTATTTGGTATAGAGCATAATATTATTCAAGGTGCGAACGGTATATTAAATGGTAAAGTACTAAGGTTTAAAAATGAGCCGGTAAGGCATAAGACTCTTGATTTAATTGGGGATTTAGCATTGTTGGGAGTTCCAATTAAAGGGCATGTTACAGCTGCTAGAGCAGGACATGCAAGCAACGTTGAGTTTGTTAAAAAATTAAAAAAACATTATTCCAAAGAATTAAAAGGTTTAAGAAAGGAATAAGACAATGAACCAATTCAAAAGTCAAACAAAGTTTGATATAAATGATATTATCAAAGTTCTTCCACATAGATATCCTTTTATTCTAATTGATAGAATAAAAATAACAGAACCAGGAGAACGTCTAATCGCTTTAAAAAACATGACTATTAATGAACCTTTTTTTCAAGGACATTTTCCAGGACAACCTGTTATGCCTGGAGTTTTATCATTAGAAATAATGGCGCAAGCAGGTTCGTTCCTAATGTTAAGCCAAGTTGAAGATCCTTTGTCTACTAATATGTTTTTTTCAGCGGTGGAAAAAACAAAATTTAGGAAACCAATTATTCCAGGTGATCAGTTAATGGTCTATATGACATTAGTTAAAAAAAAATTAAATCTTTGCAAATTTCATGGTGTTTGTAAAGTTGATGATGAAATTGTTGCTGAAGCTTTTTTTTCAGCTAACCTTGTAGATAGAATTCGAGAATAAAATTTCTACAATAATTCATCCTACTGCAATAATTGCAGAATGTGCAGATATGGGTTCTAATATAAAGGTTGGTCCTTTTTCAGTAATAGAAAAAAATGTAAAGATTGGAGATAATTGTTATATCGGCAATAATGTTACTATAGCTTGTGATACCATAATTGGCGACAATTGTAAAATCTTTCATTCTAGTTCCATTGGAGAAATCCCTCAAGATTTAAAATACGGTGGAGAAAAAACATTTACTAAAATAGGCAACAATACAATAATAAGAGAATATGTTACTATTAATAAAGGAACTATCGATTTAGGGAGGACAGAAGTAGGGTCAAATGTTTTATTGATGGCTTCAACTCATATCGCTCATGATTGTTTGGTTGGTGATAATGTTATTATGTCTAATCTCGCTACGTTAGGTGGGCATGTACAAATTGGAAACTGGGCCGTACTTGGTGGAGGTGTGCTAGTGCACCAATTTACTCAAATCGGAGACCATGCCTTAATTGGGGGAGGATTTAGAGCCGTCCAAGATGTCCCTCCTTTTATAATCGCTGCAAATCACCCTCTTGAGTACAAGGGTGTGAATATAGTTGGATTAAAAAGACGCGGTTTCTCAAAAAAAGATATGAATTCAATAAAAAAAGCATATAGGGGATTTTTCCGTTCAGGAGGAAATAGAAAAACAGCTATTGAAAAAATTGAATCAGAATTTCCCAAAACAAAAGTAATCCAAAAGATTCTTGATTTTATAAAACATTCTAACAGAGGGATTATATAAGAACTTGTGAATGATATTTTCCATTATGGAATATTTAGATTTTTATTGATAATACAAATTTTGAATGGCTCAAATAATGTAAAATCTCCCAGCTTAATATCATTAGGAATAAGTAATTCATATGCCATAAGCCCTTTTAGTACTAATCGATTATATATTCAAAGTAGTATGTCTTTTAAATCCTTTCCAGGTAAAAATAATTATCAATATTATCCAGATATAGGTTTTGGTTTTAAAGTAAGTAAAAACTTTGCTTTAGAAGGGAGTGTTTTTAATCATAGTTTTGCCGGTTTTTCTAATCAAATAATTAGAGGCGGCGTACAATATTATTATGGATCAAGTGATACGTTAAGTTGGGTAAGTTCATTGAGAAAAGTGAATTATAAATCTATAAAAAATTTCAATCTAAATAATATAACATTGGAAACTTCTAAATGGATTAGGTACCGCAATAACTTTTTTAGATTTGGTTTAGGGTCAAACTTTTATACGAAGGATAATTTTTTGTATAAACAAAGAGGACAAACAAACTTTATTTTATCAAATATAATTATTCCAATAAAAATTTTCCAACTTGGTTTTGAGACAAGAATGAATTTAGATATGTTTTTTTATTCATTTTCACTTCAAAAGGATTTTTATTAGTGAAAAAACATATTTCGATATTAGGGTCCACTGGATCTATCGGAGTTAATGCTCTAAAAATTGCTGAATTTCTTTGTAAGGACATAAAAGTTAAATACCTTGCTGCAAATAAAAATTTCGAGTTATTAATTGAACAAACAAATAAGTATAAACCAAAATCAGTATGTTTAGTTGACAAAAAGCTTTATAAAAATCTTAAGTTGGGGGTTAACACAAAACAAGTTGAAATATTAGTTGGTAGAGAAGGTTTAATTGAGATGTCTAGGAGGCAAGATGTAAATGTCATGCTAAACGGTTTGGTTGGATCATCCGGTATGGAGCCAACTTTATCTGCAATAAAAGCAGGAGTAAATGTAGCTTTGGCTAATAAAGAAAGTCTTGTAATGGCTGGTGGTATTATAAATGAAGCAATGGAGTCCTCAGGAGCAAAAATTTTCCCTGTGGACAGTGAGCATTCAGCTATATGGCAATGTTTGGTTGGTGAAAATTTTAGCGATGTAAGAAGAATTATTTTAACTGGAAGCGGTGGACCATTTAGATCAAGAAATCTTGGTACATTTAATGATATTTCTATAAAAGAGGCTTTAAAACATCCTAATTGGGATATGGGGGAAAAAATAAGCATTGACAGTGCAACAATGATGAATAAGTGTTTGGAAGTAATTGAAGCACATTGGCTTTTCTGCTTAGATTATAAAAAGATTGATATAGTCATCCACCCTCAATCTATTATTCATTCTATGGTTGAGTTCAATGATGGTTCTATAAAAGCTCAAATGGGGGTACCTGATATGAAGGTTCCAATTCAATATGCTTTAACATTCCCTTCGCATTCAAAATCTCCATGGAAAAGGTTAGATTTTTTATCATGTGGCAATCTTACTTTCCAGGCCCCAGATTACGATAGGTTCCCTTCCTTGAAATTAGCTTATCAGGCATTAAAAAGTGGTGGGACTTCATCCGCTGCATTAAATTTATCAAATGATTACTCAGTACAAAAATTTTTGGAGAGTAAAATTATTTTTACAGACATTTATAAAATCAATCACTCGTCTCTTCAAAATCATCCGTGGATTGAGCATCCAAACTTAAATGATTTAAGGAATTTGGATAGTTGGGTTAAAAACTATGTAAATGAATTCTGATTCATTGGAACTTAATTTTTTTTTCATCGTAGATTAAGGTTATATGACTACGTTTTATGCTTTCATAATACTCCTTGGAGTTTTAGTTACCATCCATGAATTTGGGCATTTTATCGCTGCTAGATCGGTTGGTATAAGAGTAGAACGGTTTTCGGTAGGGGTTCCTCCAAGATTGTTTTCTATTACTTCCATCGACGGAGGGTTTTTATTAAATATTTTTTTCTTCAAATTAATAAATGGGAAGATAAAATGGCACCCTATTATCTCGAAAACAATAAATAAGGAACACCGCATAGGATCTGGTACTGAATACGTGATTGCTCTTCTACCTCTGGGAGGATACGTGAAAATGGCAGGAATGATTGATGAAAATATGGACACGAACATTAGTTATCAGAAGGATGAATTTCAGTCAAAGACCTTACTCCAAAAAATATGGGTTTTAAGTGCGGGAGTTATAATGAATACTCTCCTCGCAGTAATTGTTTTTTCATTACTTGGATTTTATAATGGGATTCCAAAAACTAACGATGAACCTATTGTCTTTGAACTTCAAGAGAATATGCCAGCTGAGAAAGCAGGGGTGCTTCCTGGAGATAGAATTGTCTCAATTAATTCTGAAAAAATTAGTACTTGGGGAGACATGACAAAGATTATTCATTCCAAGCCTAATAGCCTTCTTTCATTTAAAATAAAAAGAGGTATTGAGACACTAGATTTTGATATCAAAACTTTTGAATATGCCGTACCATCAAAAAGTGCTATAGATACTATTGGTATTATTGGTATAGCTCCTGAAGTACACTACGAAGACATCTCATTGACGAAAGCACTTTCGAATGGTTTAATTCAAACAATTTCAAGTTTTGGACTAATTATTTATAGTTTACAAATGTTAGGTTCTGGAGCTGCTTCCATATCTGATCTTGGTGGTCCAATTATGATTGCACAGCTGGCAGGTCAAACAGCTGAAGCGGGAATTACTCCCTTTTTAACTTTTATGGCATTGTTGAGTGTGAATTTAGCATTCTTAAACATTTTGCCTATTCCTGGGCTAGATGGTGGGCACATTTTTATACATTTGATTGAGGCCGTCTTACGTAGACCATTAAAAATCAAAACTCGTATTGTCATTCAACAAATTGGAATGGCGTTATTATTAATGTTAATGGTTACTGTTATTATGCAGGATATAACTAGACTTTTTAATTGATAACCTTATCAAGTTCCAGCACTAAATAACCATACTTTAGTTTTAATCTAATTTTCACCGGATATTTTTTTAGGTCATTAGAGAACATAACATCGAGTTCTGCTTTATTCTTAAAATTTTTGTTATTTTTTTTCTCAGGTGAGACAATAGAACAAGTATATTGTCCAGCGGGTACATTGATTATTTCATTTTCTCGAACTTTTAAATTTAGTTCGACAGTTTTATTGTTTTGGATTAAAGAGATTTCTTTATTTTTAAATTCTTCAATGCTATTCTTCCGGAAAAAATAAAATAGAGAAAAAGGAGATTGAGTATTTTTTTTTATCAGTAAAGTATCATTGTTTATTAATGCAAAATTATTTTTTCTATCAAAGTGAATCTTTCTTGACCTTTTAAACTTTCCTTCACTTATTTTCTCATGAATTTTTATTGGTAAAAATGTTTTTGTATCTATCCATAAGTTAATTTCATCATCTATAGGGAAAATATAGTTAAGAGGTCCTTCACTTTTTGCGGTAAACTGAATATGGTATACACTGTCAATTCCAATAACCTCTTTTTTTATGGTTTTTAGGCTCGCATTAGCAGCGTGAATACCACGAAATGATGCATTGTAAAAAAGAGTTTCTCCAACACTTATAGGTAAAGAATTTCCAAAGATAAGCGCAAAGCAGAAGGGAAAAAAATATTTTTTTATCAACGTAGTTGTTTCCAAAAACCATTTCTAAATAAAAATATTTTTGATCCAGTGCCATTAATAATACCATCATCAATTACTAAATCGATATCCTCTTTAAATTCTTTTAAAATCTCATCTGGTTTAGTAAGTGGTCTTTCTCCAGTTCGATTTATGCTTGTACTAGTAATTGGATTTGGGAATAACGTTGATATTTTTTTACAAAACAAATGCTTAGGTATTCGAATACCTAACGTATTCTCAGGACCCACTATTAGGTTAGAGCAAATATTATTTTTGACTTGAGCAATAACAGTATTTCCATTTTTTAGTTTATTTTTAATAATATCTTTTTCATTTTCTTTAATTAACAACCAATCAATTGCTGTTTTTCTATTTGGTGCTATTACACTAATAGGTCCTGATCTGTTTTTTATCTTATTTAACTTTTTAATGGACCTTTCATTCTTGGAGTCACAACCTATACCATACAATGTATCTGTTGGATACGCAATTATTCCACCTTTACTCAGGACATTGTATGCTTCTAAAACTGCATTTGGTGTATTATTTTTAATTAATTTTTTCAATGTATTATGTTTTTTTAGTTTTCCACCTTCTATGAAACCAAAAGTATTGATCTGGATATTGTTTTATATAAGTTTCTAGTTGATTTGTGTATTCTTGAGTAATTCCCTCAATGTTTTTATTCTTAGTGTCAATTGCTTTGAAATGAATATGATATTTTTGAAAATTTTCTTTAAAACAGACCCCTAATAGTAGTGGAGCTTTAGTGTTAATATGAAATAGAGCCGCTCCCCTAGGAGTAGATGCGGGGGTTCCAAAAAAATCAACAAATATCCCCTTTTTTTTAGCATCTTGATCACTTACAAGTCCAAGCAAGCCATTATCTGATAAGACCTTGTACATTAATTTTATAGATTCCCCTCTAATAATATGTTTTGTTCCTGCTAATTCTCTTTGATTAATAAAGAAATCATGAGCTCCTCTATTTTTCTGCTTTTGTGCGACTCCCACAAAAAGAGGGACATTCCTAGATACCCATTGACCTAATATCTCCCAGGCTCCAAAATGACCTGTAATGAATACTATTCCCTTCTTTTGCTTTAAAAAAGACCGAAGAATTCTTTCTCCTTTTAACTTTATTTGTATATTTTTATAAGAGTTTGGGAATGATACAAGTTCAATAAAATTGTGACAAAAATTTAAATAAGTGTTCTTAAGGATTTTTTCTATTTGATTAGAATCAAATTGTGGGAAAGCTTTTTTAATATTTTTTCGTGCTTGTTTTTTTCGTATTGGTAAATAATTGTAAAATATTAATCCAATCTTTGAGGAAATATAAAACCTCTTTCTAGAACTCACATTTGAAAAACATTTTTTTAAAATACGTAAAAAATAGGAAGTAATGACGTGGGATGTTTTCATTTATGTTTGAAATTACACCATAATAATTGTGAAATTAAGATGGAAATTTATTTTACTTAACCTATAAATGTATGAAATTAATACTCGTGAAAAAGCTTATAGTATTCATATCCATTGTATTTTCAATTGTTTATTCTGAAACAGTGTATCGAGTTCCGATTGAAGGTGTCATAGACCTTGGTTTACCACCTTATATTAAAAGAGTTATAAAAGAGGCGGAATCCTCTAGCATTGATGCTATTATTTTTGAAATAAATACATTTGGCGGTAGAGTAGATGCCGCAACCCAAATAAAAGATGCTATATTAAGTAGTGAAGTGCAAACTGTTGCATTTATCAATCGCCGTGCAATTTCTGCAGGCGCGTTAATTTCTCTTTCTTGTGAGAAAGTTTTTATGACCGGTGGAGGTTTAATAGGAGCCGCTACTGCTGTGGACATGTCAGGGAAGAAAGGTAGTGAAAAAGTTATCAGTTTTATGAGAGAGGAAATGGCATCTACTGCTGAACAAAGAGGGAGGAATAAAAAAATTGCCAGGGGTATGGTAGATGAAGAATTGTCTTTTACACATTTAATTTTGGATCAAGACTCCATTCTTGTACAAGATATTGAAGGTAGAAAAGAAGGAAAACTAATTTCACTAACTACAGACCAAGCCTTGAAATACCAAATTGCTGACGGGACTGCTGAAAATATAACTTCTGTTCTTGAATCCATAGGCTACAAAAATGTTCAAATAGTTGAGAAAGGTGAAAATTGGTCTGAAGATATCGTTAGGTTTTTAACCAACCCGGTGGTCGCTTCCTTATTAACTACATTCGGATTTTTAGGAATATTGTTTGAGCTTCAAAGTCCAGGTTGGGGTATTCCAGGTTTTGTAGGCTTGACTTGTTTAATTCTGTCTCTTAGTGCATCTTATATAGCTCGATTAGCAACAATGTCTGACCTTCTTTTCGTTTTTGCTGGATTAGGTACGATTTTGTTAGAAATTTTAGTAATTCCTGGGTTTGGAATTATTGGAATTTTTGGTTTTGGGTTGTTGATGTATGGACTTTATTTATTACTTTTACCAGATATTCCAGTTGGAGAAGAAATAGTTGGACAGGCAATGGATGGATTTTTTATAGGGCTGGTAGGCTCTGTAATTGGATTAGTTTTATTAGCTAGACTGATGATTAAAACAAAGTTTTGGAAACAGTTGACTTCTCCCGATGTACAAAAGAAGACTGACGGTTTTTCAAATAGTTTTGGATGGGAATCATATAAAGGAATGGAGGGGATTGCTGATACAGATTTACATCCTTCAGGATGGATTCGAGTTTCAGATAAACGTGTTTTTGTAGTAAGTGAAGGGGACTTTATAGAAAAAGGTGCAGAAATTATTGTTCTATCTGTTGATGGAAATAGAGTTGTTGTTAGAGAATTAAAAGAATAAAAGGATAAAATTATGCCGGTAATACAAATGTTTTTAATAGGTATCATTGTTTTAGTAACTATTGTCGTCTTTTACTTTGTTCCAGTAGGAATGTGGATTCAGGGAGTTGTTTCTTTAGGGTTAGGAAGGATACGAATTGTTGATCTAATTAGAATGCGACTCAGAAAAATATCTCCACGTTTAGTTACTGACGGTGTGATTAATTTGCATAAAGCAGGCCTTGCTCACATTACAACTGACATGTTAGAAACTCATTTCTTAGCGGGAGGGAATGTGCAAAATATTGTTTCAGCACTTATTGCCGCGGATAAAGCAAACATTCAATTACCTTTTGAAACTGCTACAGCAATTGATTTAGCAGGAAGAGATGTTAATGAAGCTGTTCAGACTTCGGTATATCCTAAAGTGATAAATGCTCCAATGGACGGTTATCTTGCTGCAGTTGCAAAAGATGGAATTGAACTTAAAGCTAGAGCTCGTGTTACAGTAAGGACCAATATTCCAGGTCTTGTTGGAGGAGCTACAGATGACACAATTATTGCTAGGGTGGGTGAAGGTATAGTATCTGCGATTGGTTCGGCGGGGAATTATTCACAAGTATTAGAAAACCCTGACAACATTTCTCGTGCTGTTCTAGATAAAGGATTGGATGCAGGGACTGCATTTGAAATTTTATCTATTGATATTGCAGACCTTGATGTAGGGAAAAATATTGGTGCTTCACTTCAAGCAGATCAAGCAGAAGCAGATCTTAGAGTTGCACAAGCTAAAGCAGAAACAAGAAGGGCAATGGCTGTTGCTGAAGAACAAGAAATGACTGCAAAAACTCAAGAAATGAAAGCAAAAGTGGTAGAATCAGAAGCTCAGGTTCCATTGGCCATGTCTCAAGCTTTTAAAGACGGTAATTTGGGTATTATGGATTATTATAAAATGGAGAACATCAAGTCAGATACTGATATGAGAGATTCTATTGCAGATACTAGTATGGAAAAAACATCAGATAATCCAGTTGAGGATTGATGATCCTATTTTTCCCTGCTAATTGCTGAATACTTAGTGTTTCAAAAGATGATTGGAGAAATTTCTGAAAGATGCTTACGGTGCTACAAAGAGCAGTATTGGTTTGGTAAGAACTTTTTATTTAATTATATCAATGAAAATAATGTAAAAGGTAAAAGAGTCTTAGAAATAGGGTGTGCTGAAGCAGGATTATTAAAGTTTTATAATGATAATGGTGCTAAGTGCTCTGGTTTAGAGCTATCAGAAACAAGGTTTAACAATGCAGTGATATTAAACGATAAAGATAAATTACATTTATTTCAAGCTAATATTTGTGATCCTTCTTCTTATAAAAACCATATAAAACAAAATTATGATTTAATAATAATTAGAGATGTTATTGAACACATTAGTAATAAAGAAACAGCGTTATCTAATATCTTTAGTATTCTTAAGCCTGGTGGGAAACTATTTATTTCTTATCCACCAAAATATTGTCCATATGCTGGGCACCAACAAACAATCCCAAATGTTCTTGGAAAAATCCCATATATTCATTTAATGCCTAACTTTTTATATGAGAGGTATTTAAAACTAATCAAATGTTCATCTAAAAAAATTAAATATTTAATGGAAACAAAAAAAACTAGGGTTTCAAATTTCGAGATGTTTCAACTATTATCTACAAAAGGTTTTAAAGTTTTAAAAAGAAGTAACTGGTTTATTCGACCATCTTATTCATTTCGATTTAAATTACCAAAACTTAAAAATCCTTTTTCCTGGATTCCAGTTTTAGATGAAATTTTCTGTAACGGGATGCTAGTCCTTGTTGAAAGATCAAAGGTGTAATATGGAGTGGCTTGGGGTCTTATTATTATATCTCATTTCTGGGTTTATAAAAAAACGTCAGCAGAACCTTAAAAGACGCGAAATAGAATCAGATCCTGAATGGGATTCAGATAAAAATTTTTCAGAAACCATAGAAGAATCATCAAACCCATTAGATCAAATGCTCAATGATCTCTTTGAGAGTAATCCCAAAACACCTGGGCAGGATCCTTTAATTAGAAAATCAATTAAAAATGTAAATGCGGAATCATTATCCAAACAAGAGGTGCCTGTAATAGAAGAGCCTCTTCTTGTTGAAAAAAAAGAAGGTTTTGATGAAAAAAACTCACATTCAGATCTTTCAGAAAGAAGTGAGCAGCATTTAGGAAATAAATGGGAACAAAAAGCGAATATCCGGCGAAACCTTTTTAGTTCTCAAAAAGAGATAAAAAAATCAATAATTACAAAAGAAGTTTTAGATAAGCCACTTGCATTAAGAAAATAACTTATTGCAGTTGATTATATACTTTTTTTGCTTCTTTTTTTAGATTATCTATTGAATCATTATTATAAATAACAAAATCGGCCATCTCTGTCTTATCTTTTTCAGGCCACTGCAAGTCTACTCTTTTTAAAAACTGATCTCGGCTAAGGCCGCCCCTTTTCATAACTC